>JAABTZ010000506.1 GCA_011389605.1 Desulfobacteraceae bacterium | reverse complement strand
ATGCATCCCGCTTGACAACAATAAGTTACGGCGAAGAGAAGCCTGCTGTTGCCGG
This sequence comes from Desulfobacteraceae bacterium, assembly GCA_011389605.1. Lineage (GTDB taxonomy): Bacteria > Desulfobacterota > Desulfobacteria > Desulfobacterales > Desulfosalsimonadaceae > Desulfosalsimonas. The sequence goes on along the minus strand of JAABTZ010000506.1, from coordinate 2,581 downwards.
CAGCAACGAGGACGCATGGGCTAAAAACCGCCGGGCTGAATTCAAATTCACAAATTGCCGGTAGCCCCTGGCTTTTGCCGGGTGCAGGCCTTGGGAGAATTAACAGATGAACAAGATCTCCATCCGCTGGACGGCTGCCCTGATTCTTACCGTGTTTCTGGCGGCAGCGGGATGTGCCACCAGTTCGGATATACAGCATCTTCAGATGCGGATATCGGCCCTGGAAAAAAGGAATCAGAATCTGCAGGCATCTGTAAAAGAGCTGAACCAGGCCCTTGAGCAAGACCGGCAGCAGAGAGAGGAGATTACAGATATCAGGGGCATGTTTGCCGGTCAGGATGCTGAATTTTACACCTTAAAAACAAGGCTTCAGGAACTTCAGGGCAGCTATGAGGAAACCGGATATCGTATGGGCCGGCAGATTGATGCCCTGGAAACCGATCTTAAGCAGCTCGATGAGAAAACCGGAAAACTTGCTGAATCCCTGGATGTTCATGACAAGAGAATATCGCGGCTTGAAGACTTCATGGGCATGGAGCCTTCTGCGCGGTTTGAGGCATTTGCCGGCTCAAAGTTCCCGGAAAAAGCCGAGCTGGGTAACCTGACAGAGGATGAGCTTTATAATACTGCCAAGCAGGCTTATGATAATGGTGATTTTCAGTCGGCCCTTCAGGGATTTGAGCTTTTTTACGAGAAGTTTCCGGATTCCGAAAATGCAGATAACGCCAGATTCTGGATTGGTGAGATTTACTTTGCAGAAAAATGGTATGAACGCGCCATTCTGGAATATGAAAAGGTTATCAAGAATTATCCCGATGGAAACAAGGTGGCCGGAGCTTATCTGAAACAGGGCTTTGCCTTTGAAAAGCTTGGAGAAAGTGCCAATGCGCGCCTGATTTTAAATCAACTGATTGAAAAATTTCCCAAAAGCAACGAGGCGGCTATCGCACAAAAAAAACTCAAAGGCATGTGATTATGTTGTCTCTTGCAGGGAAAGTCACGGGGACATGGCGGTTTTTCTGGGTGTAGACCCGGGCCTTGCCGCCACGGGTATAGCTGTTGTGGAAGGCGCGGGCATGAAAGTCAGCCGCTATTCCTACGGCACAATCAGGACCGGGCCAAAAGATCCGCTTCCTGTTCGGCTGAACCTGATTTTCGAAGAGATCTCAAAGATACTGGCCCGGGTGGCCCCTGATGCCATGCTGCTTGAAGATGTGTTTTCCCTGCCCAAATACCCTAAATCCGGCATTACCCTTGGCCAGGTCACCGGCGTGCTTCTTCTGGCAGGCTTTCGGGCAAATATTCCCGCACATTCCTTTGCTGTCCGGGAGGTAAAGCAGGTTCTGACCGGAAACGGCAATGCCGGCAAACGCCAGCTTGAAGCCGCGGTCCGTAACCGGCTGGATCATCCGTCGCCCATAGAGCCTTCCCATGCCTCCGACGCCCTGGCCATGGCCCTGGTGGGTCTGTATCGGGTCAATTCGTTTCATTGCTGAATTTTCTCTAATTTCTGAAAAAATTGTATCCTGGACTTTCACATGATCGCGTATTTAGAAGGGACACTGTTAAAAAAGGAATCAGACCGGATTTTGCTGCTTGTTCAACAGGTGGGCTACGAGATACTTGTTCCTGCATTTGTAATGGAAACCATTGCGCAAATGGCCCAGGGAGAACCCCTGGAGCTCTATATTTATTATTATCAAACCGAGCGCCAGCCAAAGCCCGTGCTAATTGGCTTTCATCTGGAGGCTGAACGGGAGTTTTTTCAAGCTTTTATAAGTGTTGAGGCAATCGGGCCACTAAAGGCTGTCAAGGCATTGACCATACCGGTAAAAGAAATCGCCCGGGCAATTGAAAACCGGGATGCTGCTTTACTAAAACGCCTAAACGGCATTGGCGAACGCACGGCTCACAAGATAATTGCCACCCTTCAGGGCAAGGTTGGAAAGTTTGCCCTAATCCGTGATCTGCCTGAACCGGAAGCACCGGCCCCGGCTGATGCTGATACGGTCGTTCAGGTCATGGAAGTTCTTGTTGAACAGCTTGGTCACAGGCCCGCCGAGGCAAAGGAAATGGTGGAGGCGGCAATGCGCCGCAAGCCCGGAATCTGCACGCCGGAGGAATTGTTTGACGAGGTTTACAGGGGGCAGGTAAGTGATGGACGATAACGGTTTTTCCTTCTCTTCCGACCGGCAGGGCATTGTAAGCAGCCAGTGTCTGCCCCTGGATCAGGAGCCCGACATTGTTTCACTGCGTCCGGAAAGACTGGCGGAATACATTGGCCAGCGAGAAACCATCGAAACTCTTGAGATTGCCATTCAGGCCGCAAAACAGCGGGGCGAAGCCCTTGAACACGTCTTGTTTCACGGTCCCCCGGGCCTTGGCAAAACCACACTGGCCCACATTATTTCCAATGAGATGGGCGGGCGTCTGGTGATCACCTCCGGTCCGGCCCTGGAAAAAGGAGGGGATCTTATAGGCATGTTAACCCAGCTTGAAACCGGGGATGTCTTTTTTGTCGACGAGATCCACAGGCTGTCAAAATCTGTTGAAGAATTGCTTTATCCCGCCATGGAGGATT
>JAABTZ010000505.1 GCA_011389605.1 Desulfobacteraceae bacterium | reverse complement strand
CGATCGTCGCCAATGGGGGGACGATTACCCATCACCATGCCGTCGGCCGGGATCATCGGCCATGGTATGAACAATCAAGACCCGCCCTCATGGGCAAGGCTCTTGAGCGTATAAAACAATCAATGGATCCCTGCTGGATTCTAAATCCGGAAGTGCTCATCGCCCCCAAAAAGGACCTTTGAAAATTATCCGCAATCCCTTATACCCCGGAAATCAGGAAACTTTCTCCCGCTCTTTCAAGGCGGCGTCATTAACCCAAAATTTGAGGATTGAGCTGCCAGATTGTATAGTTCAGTGCCGTAGCGAAGCTCACCCACAGGAGGTATGGGACAAGCAACGCACCGGCCAGCGCCCGTACCCGCCAGAAGGCAATCAGGGTTGCGACAATCAAGACCCATAAGAGCAGTATATCAGCGAATGCTAATCCACCGAGCTGCCACGCGAAGAAGAGCCAGCTCCATAGCGCATTCAGCGCCAGCTGGATTAGAAACAGCGTTAGCGCGCCACGCGCTGCAAGAAACCCGTCAACGCGCCAAACCAGCCAGGCTGAAATACCCATCAGGGCGTAGAGGACAGTCCAAACCGGCCCGAATAACGACGATGGAGGAGCCCATTCCGGCAGCAGAAGTTGCTCATAGAACGGGCTGGCGTTGATTGACCCTGCCCCGCCGAGCGCTGCGGCAATGAAAGCGATGACAAGCCATCCAACGATTCCAGGAATCTGTTTAAAGATTGGAACACGCGTCATTAACATGCCTTTGGTGCCAGAAATGCCCCTTGCCAGAATCAAGATGGATTTTTCAGGAGGCCATAGTGACTGGGCTGGCAAGAAGGGCTGATCGTAAAAAGCCGGACTTTACTTTTGACCTTGGAAGTGGTGTGTTTGACAGCGGTTTATCCGGTATAAGTATAACAATAAGCACGGAAACACGTATTTCCCAAAAAAACGGGTTCAGATCTGAAAAGAAATTCCATCAGAAACCGAAACGCCCCGGCCCGAATCCGGGATGGGCCGTATTTGTTTTGCACATAAATACTGACATCAGGCCCTGACGAGCGTGAAAGACAATACTGGAAACCTGTCGTTTTGCCACTTCAAACCCTATACAAGCTGCAGCGCATATGGTATCAACGATTATATGCGTCGATGTTGCCAACACGTTTAACCGTTTCACGCAGACTTCACCCAGACAAGGATAAAAATCGTATGGCCGGCCTGACGAATATGCCAATAACGGATATCATCAAAAAAAGAAAATCCTCGCGGACCTATACCGACAAGCCTGTAGAAATTAAAAAAAAAGAACAGATTTCACAGTTTATTGCCGACCTGAACAAACCGCCTTTCGGATCGGCGGCAAGGTTTGAAATGGTTGATCTGGATCTGAACGTCACTGGAAAAGTTGCGGGGACTTACGGCGTGATCAAGGGCGCGGAAACGTTTATTGCGGGTATTGTCGGTAAAGGCCCGGGAGATATGGAAGATGTGGGGTATTTGTTTGAACGGATCATTCTCTTTGCTACGGCCATCGGCCTGGATACCTGCTGGATGGGGGCGAGCTTCAGCAGGGAACTGTTTGCCGAAAAGATCACCCTGAAACCCGAAGAAACCCTGCCGGTTGTGAGCCCGATTGGATACCGCGCCGGCAGGCGCAGCTTGACGGATTTGGTTTTTCATATGAGCGCCGGATCAAAAAACCGAAAACCCTGGCCGGAGATCTTCTTTTATCACACATTCAATGAACCACTGGATAAAAGCCGCGCTGGCGCGCTTGAAATGCCCCTTGAAATGGTCAGGCTCGCTCCTTCGGCCGTAAACAAGCAGCCATGGCGCCTGGTTGCAGATGATAACGCGGTTCATTTTTTTCTGAAGCGGACAGCAGGATTTAAAAGCATGTTCACGATGGATTTACAGCGTATCGACATGGGAATCGCCATGTGTCATTTCGAGCTTGCCGCCAATATCGCGTACAAAAGCGGCCGATGGAAAATTGAACCCCCCGGTATTCCCGCCGTGCCGAAGGATGTGGAATATATTGCCACTTGGAAATATTTGAGGGATATATAATGTTATTATCCAGTTAATTAGAAAATGAAATAAGTATGGTGTCCCCGGAATTATGGGAAAATGCTGCCGACCTTTCACCGAAAATAACATCTGCTCTTACAAGATCAAAGGCGGTTTATTATGGTAAAGATATTGTCCATGCGCATGACCCTATTGTCAGTTGTTTTTGAGCTGGCCTTTTCCAGCGTGGCGGTCGTCGCAGAAGAGGTGTCACCGGGAGTATTCCGCACCCCTGATGAGCGTTTTGAAAATCTTCCGGACTTTCCCTTCTCCCCCAATTACGTTGAGCTGGACGGCCTTCGCTTTCATTATGTGGATGAAGGCCCCCGTGATGGTCAAGTGGTGCTTCTTCTCCATGGTGAACCGACCTGGAGCTATCTCTATCGGCACATGATTCCGCCTTTGGTTGCAGCGGGGCATCGGGTAATCGCTCCGGATCTGATGGGTTTCGGACGATCTGACAAGCCGGGGCGTACCGAGGACCATACCCATCAACGCCATGTGGCCCAAATGCGAGCGCTGGTTATCGCCCTGGATCTCAATGACATTACCATGTTCGTGCAGGACTGGGG
>JAABTZ010000504.1 GCA_011389605.1 Desulfobacteraceae bacterium | reverse complement strand
TGTTTTCAAAGTGTTTGATGCTCAGGGGCTTATTTGGGCTGTTGACCAGGCCATGGAGTTTGACCGGCAGCCTGCATCCTTGAAAAATGTGCAGCTCAGGCGGATCATGGAGCAGAGTGCCGCCATGTTCAATCATGAGGTTACAGCCCGTAAATACATTGATTTGTATGAAAAAATGCTGCACCGGCCGCTAACCCACAAAACCTATGATGAGGCTGACAACCATGAAAACCAATGAGTCATGGCAGAGGCTTGTGGCGCTTGACGCCTATCTTGAGCCTTATTCTTCAGTAATTAAAAAGCGATCTGAAAAAATCCGTGCCATAGAAAAGCGCTTAACCGGCGGCAGGATTTCACTGGCCGATTTTGCATCAGGACACGAGTATTTTGGCCTTCATTTTCGTGACAACCAGTGGATTTTCCGGGAATGGGCTCCAAACGCCGAAGCCCTATATCTTATAGGTGACATGACAGGCTGGGAGGAAAGCCGGGACTTTGCCCTTGGGCGCGGTGATGCATCCGGTGTATGGGAGATCCGTCTTCCGGCCGGAAAGATGAGCCACGGGGATCTTTACCGTTTAAAAATCCACTGGCCAGGAGGCAGCGGGGACCGGATTCCCGCATGGACCAGGCGGGTGGTGCAGGACCCGAAGACCTTGATTTTCAATGCCCAGGTCTGGAGACCCGAATCTCCGTATGAATGGCGCAGTAAAGGATTTACCTGTCCTGAGCATCCCCCTTTGATTTATGAAGTTCATGTGGGCATGGCCCAGGAGCAAGAAAAGGTCGGCACGTTTAAAGAGTTTACTCGCAGTGTGCTTCCCCGGATTGCCGATGCCGGATACAACTGTGTTCAGATCATGGCCGTCCAGGAGCACCCCTATTACGCTTCTTTCGGCTACCAGGTGTCTAGCTTTTTTGCAGCATCATCGCGGTTTGGCACCCCCGAGGATCTAAAGGAGCTTGTTGATTCGGCCCATGAATATGGTCTGTGCGTTTTTATGGATCTGGTGCATTCTCATGCGGTGACAAACGAGGTGGAGGGCTTAAGCCGGTTTGACGGGACCTCGTATCAGTATTTTCACGCAGGTACAAGGGGCCATCATCCCAACTGGGATTCCAGGCTTTTTGATTACGGAAAAACAGAAGTCCTTCATTTCCTGCTTTCAAACTGCCGGTTCTGGCTTGATGAATACCGGTTTGACGGGTTTCGCTTCGATGGGATCACCAGCATGTTATATACCCATCACGGCCTGGGAAAGGCATTTGTCTCCTATGAGGATTATTTTGACCAGAGCGTGGATGAAGATGCCCTGGCTTACCTGACTCTGGCCAACAAGATGATCCATGAAGTGCGATCAGATGCCGTAACCATTGCCGAGGATGTAAGCGGCATGCCCGGGCTGGCCCTGGAAAATGACAAAGGAGGAACCGGGTTTGATTACCGTTTTGCCATGGGCATTGCAGACTACTGGATCCGGATTATCAAGGAATACCGCGATGAGCAGTGGCCCATGGGCGGAATCTGGCATGAACTGACCAACCGCAGGGCAGAGGAGAAGACCATCAGCTATGCCGAATCCCACGATCAGGCTCTGGTCGGGGATCAGGCCCTGATTTTCAGGTTGATCGGAGAAGATATCTATGATCACATGCACAAAGATGATCCCCACATGACAGTAGACAGGGGAATGGCCCTGCACAGGATGATCCGTTTGGTTACCCTTGCCACGGCCGGTCACGGGTATCTTAATTTCATGGGAAATGAATTCGGGCATCCCGAGTGGATTGATTTCCCAAGGGCGGAAAACGACTGGTCATATAAGTACGCCCGGAGGCAGTGGCGGCTTGCAGATGCCCCGGATTTAAAATTCAGGTACTTGCGGGATTTTGACCATGACATGATCGGGATAGCAAAGGCAAAAGATTTTCTGGCAAAGCCCGGGCCTTATCTGCTGCACCAAAACGAGGAAGACAAAGTCCTGGCTTTTTTGAGAAACGATCTGGTGTTTGTGTTTAATTTCCATCCTTTAAAATCCCACACGGATTACCGGATAAGTACGCCAGCCGGGACTTATGAAATTCTTATGGACTCGGATGCCGCCGGATACGCCGGTCACGGACGCATTGATCAAAAACAGGTCCATTTCACGCTGCACGAGAAAACCCCGCAGGGTCCAAGGGATTTTCTCCAGCTTTACCTGCCGACCCGAACCGCCCTGGTGCTTTGTCCCGTTTCGGAATAATGCCTGTGGTGTTTTAAAGCTTTTTCTGGTTGACGAAGCGGCCGGGGAGGTTATTCTTTTAATTAGAAGCCATGACTAAAAATCCTGCCGGGCGGCTGAACACGCTGCCGCCCGTGCCTTGCAAAAAAAGGAGATGAAAATGAGCAAGTTTGCACAATTGAGCCGCGCCTGCCGGGATGAAAAAATTTTCGGCCGGATCCTTGGAATCTTTTTCCTGGCACTGGGCCTGGTGTTTTTGATTATCGGTTTTACAGTGCTGCCCCTGTTTGGTTTAATCGTGGCCATTCCCTTAATCGCTCTTGGATTTTACTTTTTCCGCAAATCCCCCGGGGAAGAAGAGGCCTGCGAGACTGACCTTAAATAGGACAATGACACCTAAATTGAGCGTTTCAGA
>JAABTZ010000503.1 GCA_011389605.1 Desulfobacteraceae bacterium | reverse complement strand
GGGAGGCCTTAAAATACTGATACCGTTGGCAAGAACTGAACCGCTTCGCGGATTTATAATCTCCACCGCCGTCTTCTAAATCGATCCGAACTTCTTTTCCCATTCCGCAAATCATGATTATATCTCTATATTAGGCCGATGGGCTTTTCTTATAATCTTTTTTAAAGGAGGTTAGTCATGAGTAACGATCTGAAAACCCAGTTTCTGAATTACATGACAATTAATCGCTTCTCGCGGCACACCCAGAAAAATTATATTCTGGCAGTTAAAGGATTGGCCAGATTTTACAACCAGCCGCCTGACGCCCTTTCGGGAGAGCAAATTCAAAACTATCTGCTTTATCTCATACAAGAGAAAAAGCTGGCATGGGGCTCGGTAAACAATATGCTTTGCGGGCTCTCCTGTTTTTACAAAAATGTCTTAAAATGGGACGAAGTGCGATGGAAAATCCCGCCAAGGCCAAGAATCAAGAAGCTTCCAACCGTCCTTAGCGAGGAAGAGGTCAGGCGCTTATTTGCCGCAACCGATAATTTGAAGCACAGAGTTTTGCTCAAAACCGTTTATAGCGCAGGGCTCCGACTCAGTGAGGCCATTTGCCTGAGACCGGAGCATATCGAAAGTGATCCCTCCAGGATGATGATCCGTGTCGAACAGGGAAAAGGCAAAAAAGACCGTTACACAATCCTTTCCCGAAGCTTGCTCCCGGAGCTGCGTACCTATTGGCGTAAATATCAGCCCGGTGAATGGCTGTTTGCCGGACAAAAACGAAACAGGCATATCGGGCCTACTTCGGTGCATCAGATCTACCACCGGGCAAAAAAAAAGCCGGCATTACCAGGGGTCGGGGTATCCATGTATTAAGACATTCCTTTGCCACCCACCTGCTGTATCATGGCACAGACGTATACACTGTTAAGCGCCTGCTTGGTCATCAATCCTTAAAAACCACAGTGCTTTATTTGCACCTCCTGCCGGAGCGCATCACGCAACTCAAAAGCCCTCTTGACTATCTTTTCGAAGAAAGCGAGGGCAGCGATGAAAACCGGTAATCCAAAATTTGAAGTGGCAGATGTGTTTCGACTTTATGGAGAAGGGTTTTGCCAAAACAACCCGATCTCCAATGCCCAGCGCAAAGTAATGCGGCATATAGAAGTTTGCCGAACGGCAGCCCTTGGCGGACACGTCGAGCATTGCAATAATTGCGGATTTGAACGCATTTCATATAACTCCTGCAGGAACCGGCATTGTCCCAAATGTCAAAACATGGTCAAAGAAAAATGGCTAAATGACCGAAAGGCGGAATTGCTGCCGTGTGGTTACTTTCATCTGGTATTTACGCTGCCGCATGACCTGAATCCGGTAATTCTGTGCAACAAGAAGGCCTGCCTCGGCATTTTGTTTTCCGCTGTAAACCAGACGCTGCAGGCCTTTGGGAAAGACCCCCAATGGCGCCTTGAGGGGCAACTCGGGTTTATCCTGGTTTTACATACCTGGTCACAAACATTGATGGACCACTTCCATCTGCACTGCCTGATCCCGGCCGGTGCTCTTTCTTTTGAAAAAGACATATGGAGACCGGCACGAAAGTCATTTCTGTTTCGAGCCAAGTCTCTGGCCAAAGACTTCAGAAAAAGGTATCTCAGCCTGTTTAAAACCGCCTACGATAAAAACGAGCTGATCTTCCCCGGCAATACTGTAAAATTTAACGCCAAAAAAGAATTTGACCGTCTAATTCACTCGGTTTCGAGAGTCAATTGGATTGTATATGCAAAAAAGCCCTTTGCCGGGCCGGAACAAGTACTTGAATACCTCGGTCGGTATACGCACCGAATTGCCATATCCAATAATCGCATCAAGTCGATCGGTAATGAAAATATCGTATTTACATATAGAGATCGGGCAGATAATAATGCATTAAAGGAAATGACGCTGCCTGCCGATGAGTTCATCCGGCGATTTCTTCTCCATGTGCTTCCAGAAGGCTTCATGAAAATCCGCTATTTTGGATTTTTGTCAAATAAAAATAAGCAACAGGCAATCCAGTTGATAAGAAAGCTGATTGGTTCGGTTATGGTTTTGCCGGAAAAACACAAAGAAACAGTGGTGGAGATGCTTTTTCGACTGACTGGCGAAGATATTACTTGTTGTCCTGAATGCAAAAAGGGAAAAATGAAGGTCGTTAAAAAACTGGAAAATCAATACTGGGACTCTTCATAGCAGCAACTATGCCGAAAAAAATAAAAAAAGATCTCCCAAATGCGGGACACAGAAGCAGTGCGTCTGCGTTCGCGGTTTTGGAACAAATCAGATGAGAATCTTTGGCAAATCCAAGAAAATGTCACTTCGGATATATCAAATTTGGCTCACCAGCCATCCTGTCTTGCATGGAAAATGCGATTCATTCTGTAAAACCAATCCGAGCCCAACCATAAAATCCCCATAGCTCTTCATAGCAGGTTCAGTTCGTCATTTTATCTATCATTGCAGAGATTTAACTTCGACAAGATCCTTGCCATGATAATCAGGTTGCCGGTTATCCGTGCCTTGGAGCTATGCAACGATAGATAAAACGCTAATCAATGGAGTGCTCATTTCGCCAACCTTCAACTGTATAGTAATCCAGGGCGGATCAGTCTGGCCGCCTTTCTTCT
>JAABTZ010000502.1 GCA_011389605.1 Desulfobacteraceae bacterium | reverse complement strand
CGCAATTTCGAAGAATGCAGCGTACTTAGCTGTACGTGAAATTCTGAGAAATTGTGCATAACGCAGATATTGGACTTTTTACGGTGCCATCAATATCGGATTTTAAAGGCGGAATATTCCCTTAAACAAACCATAAAATCTGCCTCGACTGATTCTATATCGGCCTATTCGATAATAACTTTAGCGGAAAGATTGCCCTGCTTGTAAAAGCGGGCCAGCCGCAGATTGAAAATTCCCAATGTTTGAACCCGGGAGCAGAGGTAAGACACCTGGAAACGACAACCGAAAATTGACCCCCTCCGATCACCCAATTTTGACCCCCCAAGTTCAGGATTATATTCCGGGCAGGGGCTTTTTCTTTGCCCCATTATAGGTTAAAGCATTATTAATCTGCCCGGCTATCACCCAAAACTCCCCTCCCGCGTAAAATATCTGCTGTGATAATAAATTTCCGGCTTCCTAAAGCAGTCAGGTTTTTATATAAAAAAATTCCGGGTCTTTGGCGGCCATGGTACACAACGGGACGGAATGCAGTGATCCATGTCTGTGACATTTTGCATTTAACGCTTTTTTCGGTCATCAATGCTGAGGATGATATGGAAATGAAGAATGATGAAGATTGATCTGCAGATTTCCCTCTGCATCTTTGAAATACCCGAAAGTGTATTCGACTTTCACTTCCTTTCCGGTGCCTGCATCAGTGAAGCAATAATTTCCCATAGCCAGAGCAGAATCTTTGTCGCGGGTAATTCCGCTGTTTTCAAATCTGACCGAACTCCAGGGCTGTAGTGCAAAACCAAGGTCTTCCTTAACAATTCCGCCTGCAAAATAGGAAACAGCCTCGCTCTGCGTTAAACGAAACTGGTTCACTGAAGCCTTGGTGGGTTTAAACAAAACTATTCCTTTGTCATAGCCGTAAAGCATTTCAACATACTTTTCTGCCAAAGCTTTGTAATCTTTTTTTTCAGAGTATGCTTTGCCTATTTCAACAATCGCATCCCCCCACATCTTCTGGGCCGCAATTACTTCCGCCTCTGTGATTGCCTTTTGGCTCTCAGCATAAGGTTGAGCCATTCCAAAATCAATCAGTCCAACCAGCAACAGCATCAAAGCAAGCAACTTCAGTTTCATATTTTCTCCCTCCCGGGTTTTTATTTTGTTTTAATGAGCTTTTTGCCCAAACGCCTTGCCTTTGAAATCAAGGAAGGGGAAATCTGTTTAGATTTTTTGGTCCCTGGCTTTGTTACAGTGCCCGCAGTCTTGTAACCTCCGTAGTGCAGCACTTCTTTGACTGCCCGGATGGCCCCCCTGCTTTCGGGAAAAATAAAGTTAAAGGGCCAGGGTGTCGTGCATGCAGTCACAATAACCGCGCGCTTGCCTTTCTGCCTTGGAACAGGCATGCCACGGGGACTTTCCCCCATGAATACCGGAACATTTCGGTCAAAAAGAAGCTTCAGCGGTGCACACATATTTCCCCAGTGCGTGGGTGTGCCAATGACCAGGGCATCAGCTGCCTGAATTTTTTTACCCACTATGTGCGCATCATCTTCAGGCAGGATACAAGACTCTTTTTCCCGGCAGACCATGCAGCCTGTGCAATTCTTCATATTAAGTCTGCGTACATCAATCCACTCAATTTCATGTCCGGCTGGCAGAGATTCAATTATTGCCGCAAGAAGTGAAGAAACAGTTCCGTTTTTCCGGGGACTTCCATTCAGCACCAGTATTTTCATTATTTTATTTTCCCTCCGGGGCTTTGTTTCATCCGCGTTGCAAAGCGACGTGCATCAACGTCGGTATTCCGGAAAACACATACTTAATTTTTTTCCATCTGCCGGCGATTCATACTGCCGCCTTTTTCGATAAGGTCAGTCTGTAACTGTTTTTAATTTTTACCATACGCTCTTCACCGAGTTCTGCCTGTTCTGCAAACCCGGGCCATTTCTTGACACTGTCCAGGACATGATCAATCATTTCGTTTGCCTGCTTCTTCTTGATGCCGGCAGTACCGGCAAAGGCAATCAAATCGTCCCGTACAAATTTATCCCGTTTGCCGTTGACGCTCATTTGATGCCGACATGTCCAATCACCGGTTGGATTGTAGGAATAGCAAATATCAAATGCGGGGGAAAGACGCCACCGGCCTTGCCGGTCCATCAGAAAGGCGATATTTTTCACATGATCATCCTGGTTGCGGGCGATAATATTAAAAAACGTCCGCAGCACCTGTTGCCTGATTTCCTTTTGCGAAAGTCTCAGCCGCTTCATTACCGCAATGGCCTGCTCGTATGAGTATCTGGCCGGCTGCTTGTAATCATAGTGGGCCATGGCCCCAAGTGACTGCATATGGACTTTCCCGCCGCTTGCGGTGCGGTCAAAGCGCTTGGTCATAAAGTGGCTGCGGCCCCCTTCGGGGTGGAGCCTGCAGGCAGTCATTTCAATGCCGCAATCGATGGCCATCAAATAATAGGCATATTCGATTTTGCCGTAGCCCTGGGGGTCGGCGGGTTCGTTGTCGCGGTTGTTGGCAATGCCGTCAAATTTCATCAGCCAGTATTCAAAGCCTTCTTCAACATCGACCTGGCCGGAGCGAAATTCATTGGTCTGCGGATTCCAGGCTATGATTGCCTTTGCCCGGGCTCCGCCTGCCGAT
>JAABTZ010000501.1 GCA_011389605.1 Desulfobacteraceae bacterium | reverse complement strand
AAACCGCTTTTTGCTGGTACATACAACGGCCAAGCGGGTCCGGCAGCTTCGGGAAGGAACCGAGCGTCTGGTCAAGGCGCCCGGCAACGAAGATATTGTTGCGGCTCTGCGCGAAATTGCAGCAGGCAAGGTTTTTGTCACTGAACACGCGGACGACGACCTGCCGGCAGTTGCGGGCATTTCTGCCGATACAGACACAGATGATAACACTGCGGGAAAAGTATCCGAAGACCTGTCAGGCACGGCCTGAGCAAGTTGCTTTTAACATGTCTGATTTTTCATACAAAGCAGTCAACAGGGACATGGGCAAGGCCATACACCACTACGAAATGATCGCCCAGGGCGATCGTATCCTGGTGGCTGTATCCGGGGGCAAGGACAGTTTAACCCTGTTATGGATGCTTGCTGAAAGATTGCGGCGCATACCCATAGACTACCAGCTTGTGCCCCTTTACGTGGACCCGGGCCTTGAAGGTGGATTCGCGCTTAAGCTCCAGCATTGGTGCCAGGGTCTTGGCCTTGACTTGCGCGTTGAATATACGGATCACGCAATTGTGGCACACAGCGAAGAAAACAGGGAAAACCCATGTTTTCTTTGTTCACGCCTGCGCCGTCAGCGGATATTTGAAGTTGCCGAAGAACTTGAATGCGGCAAGATAGCCTTTGGCCATCACAAAGACGATATCCTTGAAACTTTTTTTATCAACATGTGCTATACGGGTGTTATGAGCACCATGCTGCCTTTGCAGAAAATGTTTGACGGCAGCTTTACCATTATACGCCCCCTTGCTTATGTTGATGAAGATCGCATCCGCAGATTTGCCGCACACGGGAATCTGCCTGAATTTTTAAATCCGTGCCCGTCTGCAAGCATTTCAAAACGCCGGGAAATCAAGGCAATACTGGCCGGGTAAAAAAAAGATTAAAGACAATATGTTCAGATCTCTGGGACATATAAATATGGACTACATGCTTAAACCGGCCGGTCGGCTTCGCTGATTACGGTCTTTAGAAAAAAACAGGGGCAAACGGTTTGACAAAAATCATCGGCGAGGACACAGATGCGGAGCTGCGACGCCTGAGAATCCAGCGGACCATGAAGGATGTGCAAAACGAGCGCGATTATCGCAACATTGCCATCAACAAGGTCGGAATAAAGGGCCTGCGCCATCCAGTCACAGTGCTTGACCGCAACAACGGCCAGCAAAACACCGTTGCCTCCATAAACATGTACGTAGATCTGCCCCACGAGTGCAAGGGTACGCACATGAGCCGTTTTGTGGAGCTGCTTCACCTGTTTAGGCCGAAACTTTCCTTAAAAACCTTTTCAGACATTTTAAACCAGATGAAGGCCCATTTAAACGCTGAATCGGCCCACATTGAAGTAACTTTTCCATTTTTCATAGAAAAACTGGCCCCGGTAACCCAATCTCCCGGGCTCATGGACTATACCTGCCGGTTTATAGGCTCTGTCAATTCCAGATCCAAAGTTGATCTGGTCTCGGAAGTGGTGGTGCCTGTTTCCTCGGTTTGCCCCTGCTCAAGGGAAATCAGTGATCACGGCGCTCATAATCAGAGAGGTAAGGTTTATCTGAGTACCCGGTTTAAGAAATTCATCTGGATAGAAGACATGGTAGCCCTTGTGGAAAAAACCGCTTCGTGCGAAGTGTACTCGGTTTTAAAAAGATCCGATGAAAAATTTGTCACTGAAAGAGGTTTTTGCAATCCAAAATTCGTTGAAGACATCGTGCGCGATATTGCCCTCGAATTAAAAGCTGATAATAATATTACCTGGTTTGCCGTGGGGGTGGAAAACTATGAGTCAATCCACAACCACAATGCATACGCCTACATCACCAGCGGCCAGGAGCCTTCTGTGCTATAGCCCTGCACAAGCCTGCCATCCCGCTTGCATTTAAATGTTTTTTATTTGCCTGCAACCAAAAGGAGGTTTTTAGATGCACGTGATTGCCATCAACGGAAGCCCGCGCATTAAAGGCAACACCTCTGTTCTGCTCGGCGAGATACTAAGCGGTGCCGAGGACCGGGGAGCAAAAACAACTGAAGTCATCCTGCACAACCTGAACATGAAAGGCTGTCAGGGGTGCTTCAGCTGCCGGCACAAACCCGGGGTCTGTGCCCAGAAAGATGAGCTCAGCCCGTATCTGGAAGCAATAAAGACCTGCACGGCACTGGTGGTGGGATGTCCCATCTATATGTACAGGATTTCCGGGCAGATGAAGCTTTTTGTGGACAGGGCATATTCCCTCTACATGCCCAAACCTGGCGGCGGATATCAATCCGCGGTACCGGCTGGCAAAAAATTCGCCCTTGTGACCTCCCAGGGCGCCCCTGATCCTGATCAGTACCAGCGCTCAATCCGGTGGCTGGCGGGAATGGCCGGCACAGGCTTTGGAATGAAGGAAGTCGGGCGCATAATTCATACCACCAGCGAGCGGTTCCCTGCAGCCAAAGATGATGTTCTTATGCAAAAAGCACGGGAAATCGGCCGGAAACTTGTAGGCTGCGACGATATTTACGCCTGAAAAGCCCGGCCTGTAAAAACTGATGCTCCCGTAAAAAGTCGGTTTTCAGATGGCGCCGTAAAAATTCAAGATCAAGGCTTGCGCGATTTTGAA
The DNA here is from genome assembly GCA_011389605.1 of Desulfobacteraceae bacterium. Classification (GTDB taxonomy): domain Bacteria; phylum Desulfobacterota; class Desulfobacteria; order Desulfobacterales; family Desulfosalsimonadaceae; genus Desulfosalsimonas. The sequence goes on along the minus strand of JAABTZ010000501.1, from coordinate 23 downwards.
GAATGCAGCGTACTTAGCCGTAC
>JAABTZ010000500.1 GCA_011389605.1 Desulfobacteraceae bacterium | reverse complement strand
GCTGAGGTTGTTTTCAAAGCACTTTTTTGCACACACAGGTTCAAGAAGGGTTTGGTAAAACCGGGCTGTTTCCTTTCTAAACTCCAGGTAAGCAGTGATTTCACCTTTGAGATCATCCAGAGGCAACTGTTCAAGGCGGCCTCTTACCATATGAAGGGCCTGGAGCTGTTCTGTCTGGTATTCATTCATGGAAGCATCGCTTTACTCTTCAATGAGTTTCAGTATTTTCCTGGAAGTATACTCCCCTGTATCCGCAAGGGCGTCGGTGGGCAGAAAACTGTTGGCATTGCCGGAATACAGGCAGGTTACCGAAGCAGGGAAATCTTCGTCTGCTTCATAAAAAATATAGCACAAAGCGATTTTGGGAAGAGGGCGGAGCACGAATGAAAAATCGCCGCTTATTTCAGCGGGCGCTTCCATGCCCGAAATAGCGTCTTTTATCAGGGTAAGGCTGTTGTAGATGTCCTCTGTGCGGGGAGCAAGGATTTGTTCCGTGTGTGTTGAAAAGGCAGCCACATAGGGCATGCTGCCGGGCCATTCTTTAAAGGCCCGAAACGGCAGGGTGATCATGGGTTCCGGTTTTGCGTGAAGGGCGTAAAGGGAGATCAGAATGGCAAGCACTGACGGGCATGGTGTCTGGCCAAGGGTGATGGCGGCAGGTGATATTACGCAGGTTTCCCCGAATGCCTGAAAAACAAAGTCATTGCCTTTTTTTTCAGCCGGCAGGCTGGTTTCAAGGTCTCCGGGCAGATACTCATAGAGCCGCCGCAGGTTGTCAGAGGCGATTTTTTCATAATTATCCGTCATTAGGCATCACCCTTGTGCAGATATCATCAGATAATGTCTGTTTTTGTATCATATTTTTTCACAGGGATAAAGCAGGATGTTTCTGTGTTGAGAAAATCATTTATAGACGCTATGACAGGATGGCACCATCTAAAATCCGACCTTTTACGAGAGCATCATGACAGGGCTCTGACTGAGGTAAAGATCATTCAAAACAGCAGGAGCAGAATGGAAAAAGAATCCCTGATGGGTAAAATCAAGCTCGAGATATCCGCATTTTTAGCTGTTAACCTGGTGCGGATGTGGTTTGGCACCGTGCGCGTGGAAATACTTAACCGGCCGGTGTATGAAAAATACTTCAAAGATCCGGCCACCGGCAACGTGGTGGCCGGATCCTGGCACAGGCATGCCATTTTTCTGTTTTATTTTTTCCGCAACCTGGGGCCCAGGGGAGTGATGATCAGCCGCAGCCGCGACGGCAGGTTTACGGCCAGGATTGCAGAATATCTGGGGTATACGCCGGTGCGGGGTTCTTCATCCCGGGGCGGCAGGCAGGCTCTTTGCGCAATGATGGATTACATGGCAGACACCAGTGAAAAACGTCTGTGCGGCACCGCTGTTGACGGCCCCCGGGGGCCGGCCAGGAAAATGAAAAGCGGCATGGCCGTGCTGGCCATGAAAAGCGGTTCCTGGTTTGTTCCCATGGCCTGCTCCGGCACCCGGGTCATAACCTTTTCCAGAGCATGGGACAAAACAATTATTCCCAAGCCTTTCAGCAAGGTGGTGATCGATTTCGGCCAGCCCGTCAAAATTGCGCAAGATGCCACGAATGAAGAATTTTGTGCAATCTGTACGGAACTGGAAAATGAGCTCAACCGCCTGACCAACAAGCTTGACAGCATTTGCGGCTACTCCGGATAAACCTGCACCGGCTATCCTGGTGTATTTATACTGCCTTGCTGACCTTTACGAAATTTTCCTGGAGGGCAATGGCTCCTCCGGCTTTATCCCATTTTTTAAGAGATCCTGACATAAATTTGTTATCCGCAAGCCCCTTACCGTAAGCCCTGCTTTCAACCGGCAGCTTGTGGCCGAATCCGTGCAGCACAAAAACAGCTTCCGGATGGATAAAGTCGGTTACCCTGGCCTTGATTTGCTCGGTATATCCGTTTTGGGACACATTGACGGTCTCACCGTCTTCGATATTGAGCTTTTCAGCAGCCCCGGAGTTTATCCAGAGCACGTTTTCGGGCATCAGCTCGTTTAAGGCCGGGTTATTGACCGTGTGGCCCTGGGTATGCATGGCGCAGCGGCCGAAAGTAAGACGGAACTGGCCTTCCGGCGGGCTTTCGGGTGATTCATAGGGCCTTAGTGAAGCAAGACCGAGATCTTCGAGTTTTTTGGAGATGATTTCAAATTTGCCGCTTTGAGTTCCGAATTTAATCTCATCGCGGCTGCGGTAGATCTGCTTGTCTGACAGGTTAACCATGCCGGTTTCGGCAAAATCCTCAATGGAAATCCCTGTTCCTTCCAGCTGATAATTCCAGATGTCTTCAATCCTGTCAAAGGCAAGCTTGTCTATGCCCAGGCGTTTTGCAAGCCCCGAGAAGATCTCCCAGCAGGCCTTTGTGTCAAATCTGGGCTCCACGGCTCTTTTGCGCATGAAAAAGTAGGGCTGCAGACCGTTTTTGGCCGCCAGAACGCTTTCACGTTCCAGGTACGGGGACAAGGGGAGTACAACATCGGCATTCCATGCTGTATCACACCATGTGAAGGTAATAGAGACAAGAAGATCCAGCTTGTCAAAAACCTTTTTCAGCTTTTCAGGCTCCGGATAGGCCATTAACGGGTCGTGCCGAAAGGCAATGTAAGCCTTTACAGGGTATG
>JAABTZ010000054.1 GCA_011389605.1 Desulfobacteraceae bacterium | reverse complement strand
TTTTGAAGAATGCAGCATACTTAGCCGTACGTGAAATTCTGAAAAATCGCGCGTAACGCAGATATTGGACTTTTTACTAAGCCGTCAACACTTAATCACTGCCTGAATTCTTTACCCAAAGAAAGGAGTCAAAAACATGGCAAAAAAACAACTGCCCAAAAACTACCAGGTTATGGAGTCTGAACATCCGCAGCTCATGCAGGCGGTTTCCGATCTCGGTCAGGCCGCCCGTGCGGAAGGACCTCTGGACGAAAAAACGGTTGAATTGATTCAACTGGCCGCCGCAGCAGCCAGCAGACTTGAAGGAGCCGTGCACAGCCACACCCGCCGGGCTCTTAAGGCAGGGGCCAGCAGAGAGGAAATTCACCACGCAATTGTGGTGCTGACCTCCACCCTGGGCTTTCCTTCGATTGCCGCTGCCATGAGCTGGGTGCGGGATATCACCGATTAGTTCAAAAACGATTGGTCTGACATTATGCACCCAAGAATCGACAATTACGTTTTTGGCCGGATGACCATCAACGGCAGGCAATTTGCCTCGGATCTGATAATTTATGAAGATGGAAAAATCGAGGATAATTGGCGGCGCTTTCACGGCCACAAGCTTTTGCCCGAAGACATTGGCACCCTGCTGGAAAGCCGGCCCGACAGGCTGATAATCGGTACCGGTGCCAGCGGACGCATGACCGTGGACCAGTCCGTTATAACGCAGTGCCGCCAGTTTGGTATTGACATGGCCGCATTGCCAAGCGGCGATGCGGCAAAACAATTCAACACGGATGTGGAAAAAGGTACCCGGGTTGCCGCCTGTTTTCACCTGACATGCTGATTTTGTTTACATCTGAGATGATAAAGGCTATAGAACATCTTTTGCCTGCAACCAGGGCAACAGCCCGGAAGTCTTTGTAAACAAAAGCCAATGCATGCGGCATAACTCAGGGAAAACCCAGCTGATGGCCACCCCGTACAAAATACGGAAGATTATAAATAAAATATACCCAACCCGGTTTTTCTGGTCCAGGATGACACGCTATCGAGTGATAGGATGGATAGTCGAGCGCCTGTTTTTTAAAAATGACGATGTCATATTTTTGCCCAGAGATTCCGTGATTGCGATAAATGAGACAGTGGAGGCGCCTTCAAGTGTGCCGGTTCCTTCCGGGATTGTGGACCATTTCATCAAAAAGGCTGCTTCTGTATGGATCATGGATTTTTGTATTTGCCGGGACTCGCAAGGATGCAGGGATTATCCCGTTGAATACGGATGTATCTTTCTGGGTGAGGCAGCAGACGGGATCAATCCGCGATTCGGGCGGCGGGCCACGGCCGAGGAGGCAATGGCACATGCCCGCCGATGCCGGGAAGCCGGGCTTGTGCACATGATCGGCCGCAACAGAATCGATACGATCTGGTTAAACCTCGGGCCTCCCGGAAAACTGATGACCATCTGCAACTGCTGTCCATGCTGCTGCCTCTGGCAGACTCTGCCCCACATGCATCCGGATATCAGCCGGAAAATGTTCCGCATGCCGGGCATTCACATGGAGGTGGGCCAAAACTGCACGGGCTGCGGGGTTTGTGCAAACGAGGACTGTTTTGTTGGTGCCATTTGCATGATTGACGATCGTGCGGTAATTGATCAGAGCCAATGCAGGGGATGCGGCCGATGTGCAAGCCTGTGCCCCCAGGCGGCCATATCCGTGGTTATCGAAAATAAAGCATTTATGGAAAACGCCATCAGGCAGATATCAAAATCAGTGGATGTCACCTGAGGCAGGTATCGGATTTCCCAAGCCTTTTGCAAATCCCCACTGCCATGGCGTAAATCACGTCCAGGGCCAGATGAGCGGAAATGCTTTGATCAAAAAGCAGCCTGGATTCTGCTGCAAACTCCTCATCTCCCTGCCAGTACAGCACGGCCGCCCGGATACGCGGAGCCACCTGAAAGGCAAGCGCGGCATCAGCCAAATCAAGCTGCTCGCCCCCATACTGCCGGCACAGGCTGGCAAAGCCTCTGACATCATCGCTGAACCTGGCCGTTATCAAATCCGTTGGAATCCTGTGAGGGCCCCGGAAAAAAGTGGCGCCCCCGGGCAGATCTTTTTCTGAAACCCATTGGCCCGCAGGTTCCGTGTCCACTGCTCCCAGCAGATAATGCACGGCAAAAAGGTCAAACCATGCATAAAGACGCTCATGGCGCTGCCGGATTACCTCCACTGAAGACCGGTGAGGGCATACCTTAAACAGATCGCCCCACACACTAAGGATATAGGAGCGATCAGTGTCGTTGTATTCGCACATGGCCCTTGCGCAAACCGTCTGCGGGTCCTGGCAGGCAAGTTTTTGAAAATAAACCGGGCCGATTAAGTCAGTCATACGCTTTTCCTTGCAGGGCCTTTATGCAGCAAAGCCTCCGTTTACACACAGGTTCTGTCCGGTTATCCAGCCGGCTTCGTCGCTTACCAGAAAGCTTACCGCATCAGCAATATCCCGTGGTGTCCCGATGCGCCCGAATGCCGCCGCATCTGCCAGATTCTGTATCTGGGCCTCGGTCTTTCCCTGCCTGAAAAGCTCTGTATTTACAGGACCTGGCGAAATGGTATTTACCGCAATTCTCCTGCGGCCCAACTCCTTTGCCAGCACCTTTGTTATTTGTTCAACAGCCCCTTTGGTGGCTGCATACACACCATAATTGGGCAGCATCATCTTTGTAACAGATGAGGAAATATTGATGATTCTGCCGCCGTCAGCCATTTTTTTTGAAGCCTGCCGGCAGGAAAAAAACAGGCCTTTCACATTAACAGCAAAAATGTTGTCAAACTCCTCCTCGGATATCTCCTCAATTTTTTTAAACAAAGCAATTCCTGCATTGTTTACAAGAATATCCAGGGTGCCGAAGCTTCTGAGCGCGCTGTCAAACAACGACTCTATCTCATTTGTGTTTCTCATATCCGCCTGTACAGAGACAGCCTGCCCGCCGCTTTCAATAATCCGCGAGCAAACCTCGTCTGCCGATTGCGCGTTGCCTGCATAATTTACAATCACCGAGGCGCCTGCCTCACCCAGTTTCAAAGCGATCTGTCTTCCGATCCCCCGGGATGATCCGGTTACAACCGCTGTCTTGTTTTTAAGCGATGTCTGCATGATTGGCTCCTTTCTTTAAATTTGATAACAAGTCCGCTCCCCGCACCGGCCAGAGGAAAAATTCCGGGTCAGGCTTAAACCCCACGCCCACCGCCCCGTCTTTGAGATACAGTGCCCAGGCATATCGGGTTTCATACCGGCTTGTGGTTGCTGACCAGTAAAAATCCCGGATATCCTTAAATGGGTTTTTCGATGGCAGGGCAGGGCTGTGCTCGCCTAGGTCCACCAGGCTTTCCAGTTCACGGATATGCGGCAGCCGCCAGTCGGAAAAACCCGTGACAGCATTCTGGTTTAAACGGTCAATGAAATCAAAGGCCTCCTGCCAGGCAACCTCCCGGCCGGCGGCATCTGCTTTTTTCATCCAGTTCAGGCCTGTCATGTGATCTGTAACCGTATCTGCCTGGACCTCAAAGCGCGGACCGGGCCAGGGTTTTCCGGCAAGAACCGAGGCCCCCTGCAGTGTGCCGCTGCATGGCCCGGGCCGGCCGGCTTCATCAAAGCACTGCTTCTGGCCGGTCTGAAAAACCGTCCCCTTCTTTTGCGCCTGTGTGCGAACAGGCCAGACCATGTATGACGCATACTTCATCCCCCTGTATACCTTGGCGCCGCCCAAGTGCACATACCAGGCCTGATCCGGCAGCCTGGCGCACGTGCTGGCGCTCCAGTAATAACCGGGAAACACATTTTCAAAAGGATGACCTTCTGGCAGGGCGGGGTTGATCCGGCTGAGGCTGATAAGTGAAAACAGTTCCCTGCGGTTGGGAAGCCGCCAGTTGGCATACCCCTCAAATTCCCGGGAATTTAGCGAGTCCACAAAATCAAAAGCTTCCTTCCAGGTCAGGGGAAATTCGGAAAGTGCCGCATCCCGGCTCCACATCAGGCCGGTTCGCAGGTCGGATACAGCATGATTGTAACATTTAAACATGATGGTCTCGTAAAAAGTCGATTTCGGACGGAAAAGTAAAAAGTTCAAGATCAAGGCGCTCAAAATCCCGAGGAATGCAGCGTACTTAGTCGTACGTGAAATTCCTAGGGTTGAAGCGCAACGCAGATATTGGACTTTTTACGAAGCCGTCAAAAAATAAGGCAGCAATGGAAAACATATCATATCCCTAAAAAACCATTAGGCATTGGGCCCTCAGCCCAGATTCTATAGGGTCCCGGAGCCTTCCAGCAGTTCATAGACCACCTTTCCGCCCACTTCCTCGTTTTCAATCAGGCTCCGGGCCAGCTCATCCATTGCCTGCCTGTTATCCTCCAGAATTTTTCCTGCCCGCAAATAGGCTTCATTGAGCAATGATTCGACTTCCTTGTCAACCTCCTGGGCAGTCATCTCACTGTATTGCCGTGATCTGGCAATCTGTTCGCCCAAAAACACCTGATCGTCCCGGGAACCTAAGGCCATGTGCTCAAACCGGCCGCTCATGCCCCACTCCAGGACCATGCGCCGTGCAATCTGTGTGGCATTCTGAAGGTCGTTTCCGGCCCCGCTGGTGGCAGTATCAAACACAAGCATTTCCGCTGCACGGCCGCCCATCATCACCGACAGCCGGTCTGCAAGATACTCCCTGTGGTAAATATATTTTTCGCCTTCGGGAAACTGCTGTGTGGCGCCCATGGCTTTAGTCCGGGGCACGATGGAAACCTTGTGAACCGGATCCGCGTATTTCAAAGAAGCACCAACAATTGCATGGCCGGCTTCGTGGTAGGCAACCATCTGCTTTTCCTCGTCGGTCAGGGCCAGGCCCTGGCGCACCAGGCCCATTAAAATTTTGTCTCTTGCCTGTTCAATATCTTCGTTGGAAATGATCGTTTTCTCTTTCCGGGCTGCCAGCAGGGCGGCTTCATTGAGCATATTTTTAAGATCCGCACCGGAAAATCCGGGTGTACTTCGGGCCAGGGCCGCCAGATCCACACCATCGTCCATCTGCTTTTTTTTTGCATAAATGTCTAAAATTTTCTGCCGGTCGCCGGTATTGGGCAAGTCCACGATAATCCGGCGGTCAAACCGCCCGGGCCGCATCAGGGCCGGGTCCAGCACATCCGGACGATTAGTGGCCGTCATAACTATTACATCGTTGGTTTCCTCAAAACCGTCGAGTTCTGAAAGCAGCTGGTTTAATGTCTGCTCACGCTCATCGTGGCCCCCGCCCAGACCTGCGCCCCTGCGGCGGCCGATGGCGTCTATTTCATCAATAAAAACAATGCTCGGAGCTTGCTTTTTCGCATCCTGAAACAGGCTTCGCACGCGCTTTGCTCCCACGCCCACAAACATCTCCATAAAATCTGATCCGGTGATGGAAAAAAAAGGCACTTCAGCTTCCCCGGCCACGGCCCGGGCCAGCAGGGTCTTGCCAGTGCCCGGCGGGCCCACAAGCATGACCCCGGTGGGCACTTCCGCACCCAGATCCCGGATTTTACCAGGATCCTTAAGAAAAGAGACAAGTTCGTGGAGTTCAGTCTTGGCCCCCTGGGCCCCGGCCACGTCATCAAAGCGTGTGGATTCCTGGCTGCGTTGATAAAGCCGGGCCCGGCTTTTGCCGATTGAAAAAATCCCTTCCCCGCTCTGGCCCTCAAAGCGCTTGTACTGGGAATAAAAAAGGGCTATCAGAAGCACAAACGGCAGCATGGTAACAATGAGATAAGCCCAGTTGGTATCGCTTTTTGGAAGTGTTTCCACTGCAACCCCGCGGGACCTGAGCTCATCCATAAGATCCTGGTCCCCGAAAGACGGCAGGTAGGTAATAAACTGTTGATAGCTCCTGCCGGCTGGTTTTTCAGCCTTCTCACCCCCGTTGGGATCCCCGGATTCATCATCCTGCTGCGAATCGGAAAAAAAGCCCCTTTGCGCACCGGCTTGCAAGCCTGCCGGCTTGCGGGCCTCCTTTTTCAGATCTCCTGTGATCTTATCGCCCTTAACGGTTACCTGGGACACATTGTCTTTTTCCAACTGCTCAAGAAAGGTGGTATATCTGATCTGAGCCGGCCCAGACCGGTATGTATAAACGCTCCAGGCAAAAAAAACCAGCATCACAAGCAGCACAACCCAGAGCTGCCGGGAATAGCTCTGGCTCCAGTCCCATGGACTCCATGGCTGGCTATTTCTGCTGGATTCACCGGGTTGATTATGTTGGGGGCTTTGGTCTGCCTGATTTGCCATGCGGCCTCCTTGCTATGTATGTGGTCTGCCTGATAACAGGCATCTGTTTTTAAAATCCCTGCTTTCAACCGGGCTGACTGGTTGCTGCTGTTTTGTGCCATTAATATTAGCATCTTTTGATATCACATCAAATGAAACATCCCAGATTAAGGCAGATGCCTGCAATATTGATGCTCTCGTAAAAAGTCGGTTTTCAGATGTCGCCGTAAAACGTTCAAGATCAAGGCTTGCGCGATTTTGAAGAATGCAGCGTACATAGCCGTACGTGAAATTCTGAAAAATCGCGCGTAACGCAGATATTGGACTTTTTAAGGTGCCATCAACATTGGCCAAAGATTAAAAACAGATTATACTTATAACAAAGATTGAGTTTACCGTTTTTATTAAACGTTTCATACACCATTGCAAGAAGGAGGAGAGAAATGGCAGTTGATTTAGGAAAAATGTCAGATTTGCTTATCGCGGGTAAAGTCGAGGACGTCAGCAATATGGTTCAGGAAGCCATCGACGATGGAATGGATTCCAGTGAAATCCTGCAGGGGGGCCTGATTGCGGGCATGGATGTTGTTGGTCAGAGGTTTAAGGCCTGTGAAATGTATATTCCCGAGGTTCTGCGTTCGGCCAAGGCCATGAGCGCAGGCATGATAAAACTGCGGCCCCTGCTGATCGAAAGCGGCGCAAAGACGGCCGGCACATTTGTCATCGGCACGGTCAAGGGCGACCTGCACGATATAGGCAAAAATCTGGTGGCAATGATGTTTGAGGGCGCCGGCTTCAATGTGGTCAATCTTGGCATCGATCTGGATACCCAGGTGTTTGTGGATGCGGTCAAGGAACACAAGCCCGAGCTGCTGGGCATGTCCGCTCTATTGACCACAACCATGCCCAGGATGGGCGAGGTGATAAATGCTTTAAAAGAAGCCGGGATCCGGGACCAGGTCAAGATCATGGTGGGCGGCGCGCCGGTAACAGACGAATACGCCAAGGAAATCGGCGCCGATATCTACGGCGCCAATGCCGCCAGTTCCGTTGACAAGGGCCGGGAAGCGCTCGGAGACTAATTTGCCGCTATTCAGAAACGGAGCCAAGCCGCGGCCCGAATACGATTCGTTCATGTTCAGACCGCGGCTTCGCGTTTCTACCGGCAATTTTTAAGAACGCAAAACTCCGACCGTTTCTACAGAGCAGGAGACTATGATAGGAGATTGACTATGAAATCTGTAATGCCAGATATGCAACCTATGAATCAGACCGTACAGGAAACTCCTCAGTTCAGGGTCCTGACGGAAGACCAGATCGAGCAGATCTATTTTGCCGCACTCGATGTTTTGGAGCGGATCGGCTCCCGGGTTCACCACGATGAAGCCCTAAAGCTGTTTCGCAGCAGCGGCGATGCCGTTGTCAGCGAGGATAAGCGTGTGCGCGTGCCGGCCTCTTTGGTAGAGCGGGCATTAAAAAGCTATCCCCGCAAAATCACCCTTAAAGGAAGAAACGGCAAACGTTCCGTGGCACTGCAAAAGGACCACGTTTATTTCGGCACAGGATCGGATCTGCCCTTCACCTATGACCGCAAAACCGGAGAGCGCAGGCGTACTACCTATAAAGATGTGGTAGATGCCGGCCGTATAGTGGACTATCTGGACCAGTACGATTTTTTCATGTCCCACGGCATTGTCGGCGACGCTCCCAATCCCCAGACTTACGACAGGCATCAGTTTATGGCCATGCTCGAAGGCTGCACCAAGCCCATGGTGGTCACCAGCGTGGACGGCGAGGGGCTGGAGGATCTCTGGAAAATGGCCTGTGTGCTCCAGGGCGGCGAGGAAGAGTTCCGCTTAAATCCCATGTTCGTGGCTTATATCGAGCCCATTTCCCCTCTGACAAACGATGTGACTGCTGTGGAAAAGCTGTTGTTTGCAGCGGAAAAAGGCATCCCGGCCATGTACACCCCGTGCCCCAGCTCGGGTGCTACCGCGCCGGCCACCATAGCGGGAATGCTGGTCCAGTCACTGGCAGAAACCCTTCTGGCCATTGTCCTGTGCCATCTGAAAAAACCGGGTATGCCCCTGATCATGGGCGGGGTGACCACTGTCATGGATATGCGAACCACGACATACTCATACGGCGCTCCCGAGCTTTCCCTGGCTTCGGCGGCCAATACCGATATTTCCAAGTGGCTCAAGCTGATCATGTTTTCCACCGGCGGGTGCTCGGACTCCAAGTGCTTAGATGAGCAGGCGGCCATCGAGTCGACTATCAGCAATCTCACCGCTTTTCTGTCCGGGGCCAACCTGGTTCATGACGTGGGCTATATTGACTCGGGCGTTAACGCCTCTTTGGAAAGCCTGGTCATGAACAACGAGATCATCGGCATGGTCCGCCAGGTGGGCAAGGGCGTCAAGACTGATGAAGAACATCTGGCACTGAAGGTGATCGACGAGGTGGGACCGGGCGGCGAATTTGTCACCCACGATCACACTTATGAGCACTGGCGCGAGTGGTTTTTGCCAAAGCTCATGGACCGCTCCGACTGGGAGACCTGGAACAATGAGGGGGCCAAAAGCATGTCTGAGCGGATCGATGAGGAAACCCAGAGAATTCTGGATACCCATGAGCCCCTGCCCATCGATGATGCGGCCAAAAAAGAGCTCAAGGCGATCATTGATGCGGCGGAAAAGCGCCATTCCTAGTAATTGCGAAATATCCGGCCGCCGGCCGGAAAGCGGAAATCATCCAGTGAATCCATTTTCGGCCGGCGTTGTGGATAGATCAGATAAGGAGAATGCAAATGACCTTCAGGACCAATTATACAGTCAATAAAACCCCCAGGTTTTCACTGCTTTCCGAAGATCAGAAAGCGCGTATGTTCCGCGGGGTCATCAAGACGTTAAACGATACCGGCGCCAATGTCCATCACGAGGGCGTCCGGGAGCTGCTGGCCAAAAACCGCTGCAAAGTCGACGGCAAGCGGGTGCGGATACCGCCGGAAGTCGTGCGTGACGCACTGGCTTCCCTGCCGCCTACTACCACCATTTATTCCTGGGACGGCGGCGAGGAGATGTGCTACGTGGAGCCGGGCCGCAGCTATTTCGGTCCCGGGCCCACACCGCCCAACTTCATCGATACTGACACCCTGGAACGCAGGCCATATCAGCGCAAGGACGCCACCATTGTGGCCCGGGTCTGTGATGCCCTGCCAAATATAGGCTACGTTCAGTCCCTGGGCTCCATTGACGACGTCACCCATGCGCTTTCAGATGTGTATGAATTTGCCGATATGATTCAAAACACCCGGAAAGTTATCATGAACTGGGCCTTCAGCGTGGAAAACGTCCGGGACGAGCACCGCATCGGTATTGTCATGGCCGGGGGGGAAGAGGCCTTTGAAAAAAAGCCCAACTTCATTCATTACAGTGAGCCCATCAGCCCGCTGACCAGTGATTTTGACGCCATCGGCAAATGCTACTACTGCGCCCAGCACCGGATCCCTCAGGTTTATACCCCGTGCTGCATCGGCGGCGCCACCGTGCCGGCCACCCATGCCGGCCAGCTGATTGTGGCCATGTCAGAGTCCATGGTGGGGGTGGTGGTATCCCAGCTGCTAAATCCCGGCACCTGTATTATTATCGGCGGCGTGCAGTCGATTTTAGACATGCGGCGCACCATCTATTCCTATGGCGCCCCGGAACTTGCCATCATGAGCGCGGCCTACACCGAGCTGCTCAATTACGTGGGCCTGCCCATGTATTCCACCTCCGGATGCACGGACACCAAGAAAATGGATATCCAGTCTGGCATTGAAGCGGCCTACTCAATACACATGGCCATGATGTCGGGTGCCAACTTCGTTCATGACAATGGATATACCGAGTCGGGCATCACCGGTGATGTCTTCCAGACGGTCATGGATGACGAGATCATAGGCATGAGCCGGCTGATCTGCGGCGGTGTGGAAGTAAACGAAGAAACCCTGGCAGTCGAAGAGATATGCAACGTGGGACCTGGTGGTCATTACCTTTACGAGGACCATACCATGAAGTATTTCCGCAAACACTGGCAGCCAACCCTCATGGACCGCAATTCATACGAGGACTGGGATGCCCAGGGCCGGATGACAATGAAGGACCGGATCGTGAAAAAGACCCGGGATATCATTGAAAACCATGAAGGCCCCGTTTCCCGGGTGCCTGAGGAAGCTAAAAAAGATATCCAGAAGATTCTGGATGAAGCCGAAGAACGGGTTCGGTCCAACTAGTTGTAAAAGTAGCTTAATAAATGGTTTTGAAAAGCCTGTGAACCCCAATGGGGCTGTTCACAGGCTTTTCGAACATCAAAGCCGGCATTGGAAGTGTATAACTTTTTGATTTTTAACTTTTTATACTTCCAATAACGGTTTTTTGCAGGATAACAGTGGTTTGAGCATATTCTCATATGAAAAAAATGAAAACACAGAAAGCCTTTGATCC
>JAABTZ010000499.1 GCA_011389605.1 Desulfobacteraceae bacterium | reverse complement strand
ATGCTGGCAAGAATCAGGACCAAGGCCATTGCTCCCAATATGCGAGCGATGACAGACGGGTTTAATGATATCTGATTTAATCCTAAGGGTCGCATCTTAATTATTAATTACTCAACTTTCGGGGTTGCAATCTAAACAAAATTTAAATTCAACATACTGAAATTATTATTAGTATTGACGGGCTTCGCTTTTTTTGATACTTTTATTGCGCCAAACAAAAAAAGCTAAAAAAAGGAAGCCCGTCAAAATGAAGCATACACAAATTATATCACAAAATCAAACAGTAAGCGATGAGAAGTTAGGCCTTCTCGCCAATATCTTCTCCGAATTTAAGATCGGCAGCATGCTCAACGCCGCCGGAATTAACAAAACCAAGAGAGCCGGACCGTTAGCCATCTTTACCATTGTTTTCAACCTGGCCTTTACCGGCAAGAATTTTTTCCAGGGCGTCGTCAGAGACAAAAGCACCCGAATCGGCAAGGATGCTGTCTACAACTTCCTGAATTCACCAACATATAACTGGAGACGCTTCATCTTGCTGCTGGCCGCTAAAATTCATCTACTGATCCGAAGCCTGCTTGACGCGCCGGCAGAAGAGGAAGTACTGATTTTTGACGACTCCCTGTATTGCCGCGATCGATCCAAAAAAGTGGAACTGCTGTCAAGGGTTTTTGACCACAACTCCAAAAAATATCTGAAAGGTTTTCGACTGCTGACCCTTGGATGGTCTGACGGCAACAGTTTTCTCGGCCTGGATTTTGCCATTCTGTCTTCAGCCAACCAAAAAAACCGATACAATGGGATCACCAAGGCTCTGGATAAAAGAACCTGCGGCTACTGCCGCAGGCAGGAAGCCATGACAAAATCCACCGATCTTCTTGAGCCAATGGTCAAAAGAGCTTTTAGCGCAGGAATCCGGGAAAATATCTTCTGATGGACAGTTGGTTTTCAGCCCCCTCCATTATTTCCGCACTACGCCAGCATGTTGATATCATCTGCATGCTTAAAGATCATCCCAACTGGCGTTATGAATACAAAGGACACAAACTCAGGCTTCGGGATTTATACAGCAAACTCAGCAAAAAGCGCGGCAAAGCCAGAGTTAAAGCCAGCGTCGTTGTCAAAATGCCCGATGGCAAGAATGCCAGAATCATTTTTGTCCCGGGCGATAAAAAGCGCGGTTGGCTTGCACTTCTTTGTACAGATACAGCCCTGGCTGGCGACGAAATCGTTCGATTGTACGGCAAGCGCTGGGATATCGAGGTTTTTTTCAAAATGTGCAAGCAGCACCTGAAGCTGGTCAAGGAAATCCAGATACGAGATTTTGATGGACTGATCGGGCATACCTCCATGGTCTTTGCGCGGTACAATATTCTATCCTGGTTCCAGCGGCAGCAGGCCGACCACCGGTCCTTTGGCGACTTATTCCGGACTTGCAATAACGAGCTTGAAAATCTCCAATTTATCGACGCATTGCAAAGAATCATCCAGATGGCCAGGGCCATGATACAAAAGAGCGGGACGATGTCGAAAAAAGTAGTTCAGGCTATTATGGATGCGGTAATGGGGGCGGCGATCATATTTTTTGGCTTTTCAAGCGATAAATCGAATTTAATATCAGGATATTAGGAAACGCTTGTCTCCTCAGAAAGTTGAGTTTATTATGGATAAACCATGGCCCAGGCATAAAAAGCTCAAAAACAATCTTGACGGCTTCGTAAAAAGTCTGATTTCAGATGGAGCTGTAAAAAGTTCAAGATCAAGGCCTGCGCGATTTTGAAGGATACAGCGTGCTTACCCATACGTGAAATTCTTCAAAAATCGCGCGTAACGCAGATATTGGACTTTTTACGGTGCCATCAATCTTTGTCAATGAATACAGACCCAAGGAGAGACGCAAATGGAAAACCCGCAGCGCAACCTGGCCCTTGACCTGGTGAGAACAACCGAAGCCGCGGCCCTGGCATCGGCCCGATGGCTGGGCAGGGGCGAGAAAGAATCCGGGGACAGGGCCGCAGTGGAGGCTATGCGGCTGTCTTTTGGCGCCATTGATATCAACGGCACGGTGATTATCGGCGAAGGGGAAAAAGACAACGCCCCCATGCTGTTTAATGGCGAAAACCTGGGCACCGGAGCCGGGCCCCGGGTGGATGCGGCAGTTGATCCTGTGGAAGGAACCAATCTTCTGGCATACGGCAGGCCCAACGCCATTTCCGTGGTAGGGGTCTCGCCTGCGGGCACCATGTTTAATCCCGGGCCCAGCTATTACATGGAAAAGCTGGCGGTTTCCGCAAAGGCCAGAAATGCCGTGGATCTCAATGCCCCGGTTGAAGCAAATCTGGCAAACATCGCAAAAGCCCTGGGCAAGGACGTAGCCGATCTTGTGGTGTTTGTCTTAGACAAGCCCCGGCACGCGGATCTGATCCAGGCCATCAGAAAAGCCGGCGCCCGCATTCAGCTTCACTCGGACGGAGATGTTGCCGGTGCCCTTATGGCTATTGATCCGAATTCAACGGTGGATGTGATGATGGGCACAGGCGGCACGCCCGAAGGGGTTTTATCGGCCTGCGCGATCCGCGCCATTGGCGGAGAAATGCTTTGCCGCCTCAATCCCCAGAAAGACAAGGAGAAAAAAGCCCTGGCCGAAGCCGGAACAGATCTGTCCAGAATATTTTC
>JAABTZ010000498.1 GCA_011389605.1 Desulfobacteraceae bacterium | reverse complement strand
AGCGTACTTAGCCGTACGTGAAATTCTGAAAAATCGCGCGTAACGCAGATATTGGACTTTTTACGAAGCCGTCAAAATTTGAAACGCTCAATTTAGTTCACACTTAGATAAAAAACCATCACAGGTCTTTAGCTCATGGAAGTATTACGGACTAACAGCGCAAAGTCGGCTCAATGGGATGAGTATGTGTTTGCAAATAATGAATCCACATTTTATCACCTTTTTGGATGGAAACAAATAATAGAGAAAAGTTTCGGCCACAGGACCTATTATTTAACTGCCATGTCAGGAAAGCGGATTGCCGGAATCCTTCCAATCGTTCATATAAAAAGCCGGCTGTTTGGATCGATTTTCTGTTCAATGCCTTTTATGGGAATCGGCGGAATTTGTGCAGACGATCAGGAAACAGCCCATGTTCTTCTGGAAGCAGCCGGCAGCCTGCTAAAAAAAGAACAGGGCGACTACCTTGAGCTCAGGCACCGAAAACAGACAGATTTCGGACTGCCTGTAAAAAGACACAAGGTAACCATGACAGTTGAGCTTGATCCTGACCCGGAAGTTCTGTGGAAAGGATTTAAATCAAAACACCGCACTGCCGTCAGAAGGGCTGAGAAAAACAATCTTGAAATAACGCTGGGCCAAAGCCAATATCTTGATTTGTTTTATGAAATTGAATCCGTGGGATGGCGGGATCTTGGGACGCCTTTTTACCGCAAATCCTTTTTTGAAAATATACTCGGCCAGCTCGGGCAGTTTATAGATATATACATGGTTTTCCAAAACGGGCAGCCAGTTGCAACGGCTTTTAACGCAAGATTCAAGGGCGAGGTCGAAGGGATGTGGACCTATTGCCTCAAGGAGTATTCAGGCCTGCAGACCAATTATTATCTGTACTGGCAGATGATAAAGCAGGCTTGTGAAAAGGGATTCAACCAGTTTCACCTGGGACGGACAACGCCTGTATCCGGAGGGGCCTTTTACAAATCCAAATGGAATGCAGTGCCCAGACCCCTTTACTGGGAATACGTTTTAAACAAAGCCTCAGGGCTACCCGCCCTTGATACGGCAAATCCCAGGTTTGCCAAAATGATTGATTTATGGAAAAAACTGCCGGTATCCCTCACCCGGCAGATTGGTCCGTTTATAGCCAAAAACATACCATAAGGACTTAATCCCCTTTCCGTGAAGCATAAATCTACATCAGTATCCGTAAAAAACCTGATTCGCAGGCTGAATCGCAGGTTAAGACAAATGGCTGCAGCTGTCCTGGATAAGACATTTGTTCTGCGGTGTCTGCTTAATTTTAAATACCGGGGAAAAACAATTGTTCTTATGTATCACCGGGTTTTAGACGATTCAGACTTGGAAAATGGAGTAGTTCAATCGGGCCTTTTTGTCCGCCGGGAAACGTTTGAAAGACAGATTTCTTATGTTAAAGACAATTTTAAAGTGCTTTCATTTTCAGAGTTTGCCGATATTCTTAATAACAAGAAAGAACTTGCAGGCATATCTTTTCTAATAACATTTGATGACGGATGGAAAGACAATTTCACAAATGCCTTTCCTGTTTTGAAAAAACATGAAGTGCCGGCTCTTATTTTCCTGGCCGCCGGTTTTATCGGAAAACAGTCTGACTTCTGGCAGCTGCGGGTAACACGCCTTTGCAACCTTTTGAGTGAAAAGTCCGGGCCTGATGATTTTTTTAAAAAAATTTCAGCCGGCCGGCCTCATTATGAACATATTCTTGCCATGGCGGAAAACAGTGATGATCAAAGCCGCCAGGACCATGTTTTTATGCTTTTGTCGGAATTAAAGCAGCATCCCCTGCCTGAAATTGAGCAGTTTATAAAAGACTTATGCAACATTGCCGGAATTGACCCGGCCTGCCTTCACGGGACAGACAGCTTTCTGTCATGGGAGGAAGCGGCCTTAATGAAAAGTCACGGAATTGAGTTTGGCTCCCATGGGGTGACCCATGAAATTTTAACCAGGAGCAAACCCACTGTTGCCGATGAACTGCGGCAGTCAAAAAGCATTATTGAAAACAGGCTAAAAATTAAAATCAGTTCGTTTAGCTATCCAAACGGGGACTATGACGATTTTATAGCCGAAGCGGTTCAAAACGAAGGGTATGAAACCGCCTTTTCAACACAAGCCGGTGCTTCAGGACCTGGGACAAACCCCATGGCAATTCCCAGGATAAATATTCACGAGGACATGACAAACACAATACCTATGTTTCTGTGTCGGATTATCGGCCTTTGGTAGTTGAGCGAAACAGTGGCTTTTACCGGCACGGCTGTAAAGAGAGGATTAAAAATGACAGGTGCTCCCGGGCAAGACAAATTGAAAACAGCTATTTTTGGATATGGGAAAATGGGACAGCACCACAAGACAGCCATTGGCCTTTCCGGCCTGGCAGAGCTTGCAGCCGTCTCAGATCCCATGGCAGGCGATGATCTAAGGGAAAGTCTTGGCAGAGAGGCAATTGCATTCTACAGCCGGCCTGAACAGCTTCTTGCCGGGCAAAAGCCTGATGTGGTTCATATATGCACCCCTGCCGGGACACATGCCGAGCTGGCTTTGCTGGCCCTGGATGCGGGATGTCATATTTACGTTGAAAAGCCTTTTGCAGCAACAGTTGGCCAGGCAGAAGAAATACTTGCCAAAGCCGGGGA
>JAABTZ010000497.1 GCA_011389605.1 Desulfobacteraceae bacterium | reverse complement strand
TACCTTTCTAAATTTCACTTAATTCGGGATAATCTCAGGGTAAATAACCACAGACTTTCCTGCCCCATTCACAAGCTACTGCATAATTCATACAGCGTTCATAAATATCATAGGTAAAAGGGGGAGCTGAAAGACCGGAGGTGATATTTTCCGTGCGGCTCCGGTCAAAAATCCTCCTATCGGACAGATAGGGGCGATACGGCTCGATAAACCTGTCCAATAATTCCTCGGCCGGGTTGGGCGTGGGATTTCTTTGCGCTTGGCCCCACAATGCATGGATGCCCCGCACGCCCAGAAAACGTTCAGAGTATTCTATAAGCGTAGCCATGTCCGGCGGATTGTCGCTGGTTATATGGTATATGCCGCTGGATCCGGGATGTTCTATGATACACAGAGCGGCTTCGACGAAGTAGTCGATGGGTATCAGATTCACAGATCCCCTGTTCGGCAGGTATACCGTCAGGGGCAAATGTAATATACCATCATTATCCAGGCTGATGCCCCATTGTCTGGACCGCTTCCCACCCTGATCGATAATATCTTTTACAAAGATCTCTCGAATATAGGAGAGTGATTTTACGGGAAAGTACAATGCGTTGAACTTCAGGGATTTGCCTGTTTTCGAATGTCCGTACACGATTGACGGCCGCAATATGGAAAGAGGTACACCATGGTTCTCGCAGTAGCGGCTGATCAACCCTTCGGCCTGCGCCTTGCTTTCTTCATATACATTGGTAAAACACTTAGAGGTGATCGGAGTCTCCAGGCATAAGCCTTCACACATGCCAGAGGCATATGCCGTACTGACATAATACAGCTGTTCGGTCTGTGCATCAGCAGCAAACTCGAGCAGGGCAGGCAGGCTATTCACATTGGTTGCCATCACCCGCACTCTGCTGCTTTCCGTAAAGCTGGTGTCCGAGGAGCAGTGGATGATTTTGCCTGCAGCAGCACACAGGTGACCATACACTTCGTCATTAAGACCCAAGTGTCTTTTTGAGAAATCCGCCTCAATGGAGCACAACCTTTCTCCAGGATCGGGAATATTGAACCAACGGACAAGATGTAACAGTCTGTCTGATAGACTTATGTCCATTTTGGAGCGCCCAAGGACGGTTACATTATATCCTCGTTCCAAAAAGGCTACCATCAGAAAGGCCCCCAAAAACCCCGTCGCACCCGTGAGAACAAGTGAACGGCCTGTGTGATCATGCATTGTGTTGCCTCCTTACCACGTATTAAATATACAGCAGGTTTTCTTTCCTGCAGCAACCCTGATTAACCATATAACGGACCTGCCTGATTGTGCCGGTTTTTTTGGAATACATATCCAGCAGAGCGCCAGCTTCATAAGTTGCCAGTTGAATCCTTGAAACCTCATCCGGATCATTATGGTCAAAATAGTAATCATATTCCCAGATGCATCTTTTCCCACTGTCCATCGGTGTGATAAATCCGAATCCGTTTTTCAGATGGTGTTTTTCGGCAATACCCTGTAACCCGGACTGAATTTCGGTAATTAATGAAGTGTCAATCGGGAGTAAACAAACAAGCGCCACACAAGGTCTTTCTCGGCAATAGCGTGAACTCTGTATCCTGAACGTATTCAGCCAGGCAAGATCGGTCATCTGCGGTCTGGAGTAAAGCTTTTCAAAAAAAGGTCGCAAATGCGGGTCTATGTCCTGCGTCATTTGAGCGGAAGAAGGGGCAATTGCTGTTTCGGCAAGTTCGCTGAATTGGCCGATCTGGAGATAAGAAAAGGGTTCATCGTTTGAAAAATCCTTCAATAAATCTAGCCATTTTGCGGATTTGAGAGAAGGCAATCCCTGATAAAGGGTTTTAAAAAGCTTCTGGTCTATAACAGGATGTCCCATATCCCTGACAGACCGCAATGCGTACTTATCTCCGATTAGCAGCACAAGATAGGGCATTCCCAATTTATCAGTAAAGACATCTTTTGCTTCGATGGCAAGCTTTTTTGTCGGGGCAAGGAAAGAGGATATAAAATCGCTGCCTAGAACCCCGATCGCGAGGCCAATATGCCGGATTGCACATTCCCGAGCGAAATCAAGCGAGTTTTCAAGTGATGCAAAAGGTACAAGAATGCCCTCTTCGTCATCCGTAACCGGATGAAGTTTCATGCTTACGGATACGCATATGGCAAAAGCCTCATGCTCTGAAATGGAGTTTTGAAATGAAAAAAGATTAGGCGCAGTAAGGTCATTCAATCTGAAAAATGAACCGTCCTGTGCGATAAACTCTGCGTCGATGTAGTTATCGGCCGATATCCCATAGGTCGTAGAAAACGTGGAAAGCAAACCGGAGGTCATTATGTTGGCACAAACAAGAGCAGACGGTTCAGCAGTATGTACTCTGTAGCCGAGTTTATTGGCTTCTGATTGAAGATCAAATGCGGCAATGCCCGGCCCTACTTTTACTGACCAGTTTTTCTCATCAAAATCAATAGTCTTCATACGGTTAAGATCCAGGACTACCCCTTCGCTGAACACTAATCCATGACTGGACGCGCCATTTCCGCGTACAATATATGAAATTTTATAATTATTTAAAAGTTTAATAATGGAAGAAATCTCGTCCTTTGAATTTGGCATAACAACATATGCCGGCATTTTGAAAGTTACATGAGGACAAAGATCATGATGGTAGGTAATTCTAACCGCGGGATCGTTGG
>JAABTZ010000496.1 GCA_011389605.1 Desulfobacteraceae bacterium | reverse complement strand
TGTCTGATCTGCAGCATGTCTGGGCCACAGACCTTATGATCGGCGATTTTTTTTTCATTACCTGCCCTTATCTCTTTGAATTAAACACCACGGCCTATTTTGCAATTTTAAGAAACCGTCATTCCTTCAAAGCCATTGCACGCATCCGGGAAACCACCCAGGTGCTAATCGATGTCTACAACTACCAGGGCCAGGTGTGCGTTCATCCCATCAAGGTTCAGCACCGGTATTCGCCCACCATGTTTTTCCCCCATATCAAGAAAAAAGACGAACTTGTGCCGGTGATAAACAGTGTTGAAGCCACCCAGCTGTTTTCTTATCTTTCTGATCATCAGGCCGTAAGCGCCCAGCGGCGACTGGACTACTGGGACCGTTTGTTTATGCAGGCACGGCACCTGAATGAATCAGAGGCGGCACAAAGCGAAAAGCAGGATATGGTCGAACAGTTAAGCCGTCTTCTGCTGACCCGCAACAAGCGTGTGCTGTCGTTGATCAGAAAGAACCTGGGGCTTGAAGACCTTTTGTCTATCAAGGAAAGGCTTATCGGCACGGGATTTATAGGCGGAAAGTCCCTGGGCATGCTACTGGCGCGCAAGATCCTTATGCAGGATCAATCCTTTGACTGGTCGGCAGTGCTTGAGCAGCACGATTCCTTTTATATCGGATCTGACGTGTTTTACTCGTATATAGTGCAAAATGGCTGGTGGAAGCTGTTTATGGCCCATAAGACCCGGGAGGGCTATTTTGTCAAAGCTGCTGAACTCAGAGAGAAGATGCTTCACGGGGTTTTTCCGGAAGAGATTACCGAGCAGTTCCAGCTGATGCTGGAATATTTCGGCCAGTCTCCCATGATAGTTCGTTCCAGCAGTCTGCTCGAAGACGCTTTTGGAAGTGCTTTTGCCGGCAAGTATGAAAGTTTTTTCTGTGTCAACCAGGGCTCCCCGGAAAAAAGGTATGAAAATTTTGAAGATGCGGTCAGGCGGATTTTTGCCAGCACCATGAGCGAAGACGCCCTGGCTTACCGTCTCCAGCGGGGACTTGACCGGATGGACGAGCAGATGGCCCTTCTCGTTCAGAGGGTTTCAGGGGCGTATCACCAGACATGTTTTTATCCGGAGCTGGCCGGAGTCGGGCTTTCCTATAACCCCTTTGTCTGGAAAAAAGGAATGGATCCCAATGCCGGTATGATCCGGCTGGTTTTTGGTCTGGGCACCAGGGCGGTAAACCGTGTGGAAAACGATTATCCACGGATTGTAGCAGCAGATGATCCGCTGGTTCGGCCCCTGGCTGGCATGAACGATATCCGTAAATTCTCCCAGCATTATGTAGATCTTCTCAGTCTGGAGAAAAATAATATCCAGACCCTTTCTGTCCAGGATCTGCTTGAAGAGCAATGGCCTGAAAAATTTGATTTGCTGGGGGTAAGGGATTTGGAGGCTGCAAGTGAAATGCACCGCATGGGACGGCCGCAAAAGGATTTCTGGATTCTGACCTTTGACCCGTTTTTAACAGGGACTCCGTTTATCGACTGGATGAAAAAAATGCTCCGGCAGCTGGAAGATGCTTATCAATACCCGGTGGACGTGGAGTTCACGGTGAATTTCAATCAGGCAGACCAGCTCCAGATCAACCTGCTCCAGTGCCGCCCGCTGCAGACCACGGGAGGCCGCAGCCGCGTGACCCTGCCGGATTCAGTACCCGCAGAGCGCGTTTTAATCCGGATGGAAGGCAATTTCATGGGCGGCAATGTCAGCGAGTTGATTTCACGAATTATTTTTGTTGACCCCGTATCCTATACATCTCTTTCGAGGTCCGAAAAATACAGCGTGGCCCGGCTGATTGGCAAGATTAACCGGCAGACAGGCAGCAGGCAAAGGGATCCAACCCTGCTCATGGGACCCGGCAGGTGGGGGACCCATACCCCGGAGATGGGAGTGCCAGTGCATTTCTCAGAGATCAACCACATTGCCGCCCTTGCTGAAATCAGTTACCAGGACGGAAGCCTGATTCCGGATTTGTCTTTTGGATCCCATTTTTTTCATGACCTTATTGAAACAGGGATTTTTTACCTGGCGGTTTATCCTGAAAATCAGGGTGTAGAGTTTAATTCTCAATGGATAAGGTCAATGCCAAACGGTCTGGAAGATTTAAGCCCGGAAGACAAATGGCTTGCCCGCGTGGTGCGGGTTGTAGATACCTCCGAGTGGGGCCTGACGCTTCAGTCGGATGTGGCAAAACAAAAGGTGATCTGCTACCGGGCCTGATTTTAACCTTTATTAATGTCTATACCACGCCGTAGGCCAGCATTGCCTTGGCGACCTTGACAAATCCTGCAATATTGGCGCCGATGACATAGTTTCCGGACTTGCCGTAGGCCTCTGCCGCATCAAGGCAGGACTGGTGGATGTTTTTCATTATTACCTGAAGCCGGCTGTCAACTTCTTCCCGGCTCCAGGACAGCTTGAGGCTGTTTTGGCTCATTTCCAGGCCCGAGGTCGCAACGCCGCCGGCATTGGCAGCCTTGCCAGGGCCATAAAGGATGCCGTTGTCCAGATAGACTTTGACAGCTTCCGGGGTGGACGGCATGTTGGCACCTTCTGCCACGCACGTGCATCCGTTTTTCACCAGAGCTTCGGCATTTTTTGCATCTATTTCATTCTGGGTGGCACACGGCAGGGCGATGTCAACGTGG
>JAABTZ010000495.1 GCA_011389605.1 Desulfobacteraceae bacterium | reverse complement strand
CCGTTCAGGCAAGTACCCAAGATTAATCAGATGAGCCACCTTGGCAGTCAGGGTTCGGGTCTTTCCCGATCCGGCACCAGCAACCACAAGGGCGGGTCCTATATGTTCCACAGCGGCTTTCTGCTGTTTGGAAAGCTCCATTTAGGCTATGAATCCTTATTTATTTTTTTAATTATTAGATGGATAGTCAGGCGCCTAACGACTGCGGGCACGGCAGAATATAAAACCAAAAGGCCGGTACTAACGGGCCGGCCCCTGGGCAAAAACAGCTGGACGGCCGGTGCTGATGCAGGTAAAGCCGTGCCTGACCATAAGGTCTGTGCTGTAAAGATTCCGTGCATCAAAGATCACGGGTTTGTTCAGCCGCCTTTTAATTTCCGGAAAATCAGGATTACGGAACTGGTGCCAGTCAGTAAGCACGGCAAGGGCGTCTGCGCCGTCGAGTATATCATATTGATTTTTTCCGATGTAAACCAGTTTGTTCCCGGAAAATACATCCTTTGCATTTGACCCTGCGGCCGGATCAAAAGCCTGTATCCGCATGCCGGCAGAACTGAGTTCCGCCAGGATGTCCATGGCGGCCGAATGTCTTATATCATCGGTATTGGCTTTAAAAGACAGCCCCCATACAGCCAGGGTCCGGCCGTCTATCCCGCCGGCAGGCTCAAAAAAAGACCTGATCTTGGTGGCAACAAATTTTCTCTGTCTGTCGTTGACACTGTCAACAGCCCTTAACAGTTCAGGGGCGTATCCGTGGCCGGAGGCAGTATTAATAAGGGCTTTAACATCCTTTGGGAAACAGGAGCCGCCGTAGCCAACACCAGGATAAATAAAATGATACCCTATACGGTGATCTGCCCCGATGCCCATGCGTACATCCCGGATATCAGCCCCCATTTTCTCGCAGATATTGGCAATTTCATTTATAAATGAAATTTTGGTGGCCAGCATGCAGTTTGCCGCATATTTGGTCATCTCCGCACTTCGCGGGCTCATGACAATCACCTTGTCACGGCTTCTGGCATAAGGCTCATAAAGCTGTTCCATCACCTTGGCCGCATCCTCATTGTCAATGCCGATAATTACCCTGTCGGGTTTCATAAAATCGCTGACTGCATCGCCTTCCTTTAAAAACTCCGGATTGGACACAACCTCAAAATCAATATCCTGATTACGGGCGGCAAGCTTGCCGGAAATAATTTCTTTGACCTTGTCAGCCGTGCCCACGGGCACCGTGGACTTGTTGACCACAATCTTATAATCTGTCATGTGCTGTCCCACTTCTTCCGCCACCCGGTAGACGGCCGAAAGATCGCATGATCCGTCTTCCATGGGCGGTGTTCCAACGCAGGAAAAAATCAGGGTGGCCCCGGCCATGGCCTCTTTGAGGGAAGTGGTAAACACCAGGCGGCCTTCTGCCAGATTGCGCTTTACCAGTTCCTCAAGACCGGGCTCGAAAATATGCACAACTCCTTTTTTGAGCATGTCTATGACCTGATCATTGATATCCACGCAGAAAGCATGGTTGCCGGTTTCCGCAAGGCATGCTGCGGTCACAAGGCCTACATATCCTGTACCAACTATACATACATTCATTTTTAAACCCTATTTCCCTGTTTGAGCTGTGCCCGGCGCATAAACGCCATGGGCGGGACGATACCTAAAGGAGGTGGATATTTACCAGGTTACATGATTGTTATATGTCAATTGACGGCTTCGTCAAAGGTTTTGGAGTCCGGATCACCCCTACCACAAAAAGCTACACTGCGCAACGAAGAGTTGACGGAAAAACCCGGCGTGTAACCATATGCCGGCACGGGCGGGGGAAACCGACACAAGTCCGTGGTGCTGGCCCTGGTAAATTATATTCCATGAGCCAAGGATCTTGGTCGATTTTATTCCGGGCCAGCCTACAGCCCAATTACATTTTTTACTCATCTCCAAGCAGCATCAAGGCCCCGGGCAGAAACCCGCTTGATCCCGCTTGTCTTTCCCTACCATAAAAGATCAGACGCCAGGAATCCCACGTGCCGGTATCATATGCCCACATATCGGCAACCTTTAAGGTCCACAGGCCACGGCAGGACTCGCCCCAATGGCGCACAGACATGAACTTCCATTCCGGATAATCCGGATTTTCGTCCAGATGCTCCGTTGCCAGTACGCTTTGGGTATCCCGGGGTGAGACCAGGGTGATGGCAAGGTCTCCGCGGTAGGTGTGCGTGGCGGAAAACACCACTTCCACGTGCTCCAGAGTCAGGTTTTGGGGAACAAAAAAAGAAAGCAAAACCCCATCCGGGTCATTGTCCGGGATGGTCTGAGCTGCGCTGATGACACCTGAATCGTAAACCACCACGGGTTCTTCCGGCACCCAGGATGAGGCCAGTTCCACTGCTTTTTGCGCATCCACCATTCCAAAGCCGTATTTGTGGTTCACCCACCGGCCCGCGCTGTTTTGCGACCAGCCGCTGTCATCGGAATCATTGCGGAGAGCGGATTGTACCAAGATGTGCTGCACATCCCGCCAGGTCAAATCCGGGCGCGTTTCCAGCATCAGGGAAACCACCCCTGAAACCAGGGGGGCCGATGAAGATGTGCCGCCAAATCCATCCGTGCAGTTTCCATCACTGTATCCACCATCTCCCAGCAGATCCGTGGTGCTGATGCCAACACCTGAGCCGCTGGCCGGGGCGGTGATAAG
>JAABTZ010000494.1 GCA_011389605.1 Desulfobacteraceae bacterium | reverse complement strand
ATGCGGTTGCGCGGGGGAAATTGCAAGCTGTCAGGATGAAGATCAAGCACAAAATGATCGGCACCCGGCGCCATGCAAGGTTTTTATTCGTTCTAATCCCCCCATTTTGTTTTAATGTATTCATAGTATTAAGACGGAGATTCGCTAAAGAATGTTCCGTGTCCAGGATTCGGTTGGATTAATAGAAAAAGAGCGGGAATATTTGCTGGTATCTGATCTTACCCTGTGAAACATATAATGCCAATGAAAAATCCTGGTCTGTGACATCACCGCTGTTGGGTACGCCATCACCGCTGATTTGAGAGGCGGTGACTGTGATCCTGTACTCTCCTTCAGGCGAGGGTGGGAGGAAAATCCCTTCGGTATTATTCATGAAGTCTGGCGATCCGCCGGGAACAGACAACCCATTTGTGCCAAAATTATTACCAAAAAAAGTCTGGCTGTCTGTTGTAATGGTTAAATCAAGATCATTGACCCATGCAGGTGCTGTGCCCCCCAGACCGTGCCCCGGAGCATCAGTCCAGACCAGCATAGCCCTCAGAGATTGAATGGGTTTATCGGCGGTGTAGGTGAAGGTCCAGGTTTCCCCCGTATTGTCGAATGTGGTTTCCTGGTCGAAATAGAGCACATCTACGCCAGGGTCAAGGACGGCACCCGCATCGAGACGTCCCCAGCCTTGTTTTGAATCAAAGGGATGCCCGAGAATTCCGCCATCAGCATCCTGGTTGCCAGCCAGGTCCTTTGCGACCGGCAAAAAAGCCGCTTTGACCATGGCAGGGCTGGGGTCACGGCCGACGTTTTTTCGGTAGCGTTCGTAAAACAAAGCCACAGCACCGGATACCTGTGGGGATGCCATACTTGTGCCGCATTTAAGCGAGTAAGAACCAAACATAATGCTGGAATCAACATAGCAGCCTGGTGCGACCATGTGGGGGATTTTTCTGCCATCCAGAGCCGGACCGTGCGCACTGTTGGGAGACAAATCATTGATCCGTGTGTTGTCACCATACTGCATGTAGGTTGAGCCGATGGTGAAAATGTTCTTGGCCTCATCAGGCGTCCCCTGTGTGGACGTGCCGCCATGCCCATTCATGATGGAGAGGACATAAGTCAGCGGTTGGTTGCCGATCTCATCGGGGTCGGCGTCGCGCACACCAATATCCACCAGCCGGGTATCCCAATCGTAGCCTGCAGGGGTGCTGGATGGCCCCCAGCTGTTGCCAGAGATCACAGCGCCGTTGAGGTAAGACTCGCGCATCAGGATGCGTAATTGATCTGGTTCCTCACTGACCTTGATATAGGCTTGTTCAATCAAGTTTGCACCTGGTGCCATGCCCAGGCCGCGCAGAAATCCCTGGCTGTCTACAATACCAGATGTTCCATCACCAGCCATAATCCCGGCAGTATGGGTACCGTGGTCGCTGGCCATGGTTTCCCCGCAGGTCAGTCCAAAACATGGCGACATACGGTTGGCAATGTCAGGATGATTTTGGTCGATGCCGCTGTCCACGTTGGCGATGATCACCCCCTCACCGGAGAGGCCAATGGTGCTTAGCCAGGAGAGGTATCCCGGAAAGGCGCGGTTTGACCCATCGTAATTGCCGGCATTGATCTGACTGCTCATCTCGCCACGATCACCGCCGTCAGTTGGTACCGGTTGGACGGTATAGACGCCGGGCAGTCTTGCCGCGTTTTGTATCCGGTCGCCGGGCAGAATGAAGGATGCCTGGATGAAGTCCGGGTCAGCATTTTCAGCGGTTTGAACCCATTCTCCGCCTAACGCTTCGACGGCCTGGATAGTTTCTGTCACGCCTGCTTGGGGGACAAATGCGATTCTGACCAGGATCGGATTGCTGGAGAGAATACGATTTGCTGGCTGGACAGCATAGGCTGGCAGGAAAACACCCGTCCAGCGCACAAAAGCATGACGGGCGCTGTTTTCCAGCGCGGCAGACTCTGACCAAACAATGTAAGTAAAGGGATGGATATACTGGATGATATCAATGCCATCGGCGCGCAAGGCGTTCAACCACTCTGATTTTGTCGGCCCATGGAATTGTAAGAGGCGCAGACCAGGTTCTGAGGAACTTGATTTTTCACCCCATGAATTTTTAAAATCAGGGCTTTCTTCCACAGGATCGAAGGTATGGCCGCCCAGGCTGAGCGTGTACGGATTTTGAAAAGCCTGGTACGCCGCACCAGCGGCATCCAAGCGGGGCAGGTCTGAAGCCTGAATCACCGTCCACGAAAAAGCACAATAATCAATCACGATGGTTTCACTGGCAACATCAGCCAGGGAGAACTGCTTCTCAAAGCCGGCAGCAATTCGGACCCCTACCACACCGGATGCCCCATCCGCCCGGATTGGTGCTGCAGCCAGAGAGAGCAGTAAAAAGACCAGTATGACCAATTGTGAAATCTTACGAAACATGAACGCTCCGACATGAACCATTAATGTTATCCTAATCATACATGCAGATGGTCCAAGTCGCAACATTTTAATAGTAAAAGCCGTTCCATTTATTGGTAGAACGGCTTTTTCGTATAGTAGGGTTTGACCGTGCGTTAACTGGAGGCGCTGGCGTATTTTCGCAAACCCCGACGGAATAACCAGGATGCGCCGACCAGAGCAGATAGGGCAAAAGTCAGTGTCAGGAGCAGCATCCCGGGTGTCAGGGTCCCGGCAAGCGCCTGAGCCGGGA
>JAABTZ010000493.1 GCA_011389605.1 Desulfobacteraceae bacterium | reverse complement strand
CGATGCACAAGACGAAAAGATAGGCGAGGTGTCTGACATACTGATCGGCCAGGACGGAAAAGTGGAGTATATTGTGCTGTCTCAGGAAGATGGTTTTCTGGGCCTCGGGGAGAAAGACCTCGTGCCGGTCCCCTGGAACAAGGTTACAACCGCAAATATCGGCAAGGACCAGGATGCCGTGACACTTTCTCTGAGCAAGCAGGAGCTGCAAAATGCGCCTTCATTCAATGAAGAGGAATGGCAGGCTTTCCTCCGGGGGGAAAAACAACAGGAAGTCCGGGGATATTACGGAACAGACGATGCCCGCCCGGCAGGACAGGATCATATGATGAAGGATAAAACCGGTCAGAAACCTGGCATGAACACCGGCGAGTCCAATGAAATGAAGAAAGAGAAGACAGACAGCAAGGGCGATCGCAAATATTAACCCAATTCGTGATTGTGATTACTTGCTACAAAACAATAAAAAAGCATAAAACCGGATAAAGCCGCGTCAGGCTTTATCCGGGTTAAAAAACCCGGGATATCGGCGTTCAACACGCCGGTATCCCGGTTTTTTTTTGCCTCAGTTCAGGGTTTTGAGTGTAATATTTCGTATATCTATCAGTGACAATTACTGCACAAAAAAGAGGGAAACCCTATCCCGCCGATTTCCCTTGTTCCGCATTTTTTGTTTTCTTCATTTCATTTAAATTTCTGTTTTTACAGCATATAAACACTTATGCCAAAACGTGTGTCCGCGTTTCATGAACTACTGGCACATTCTTTGCTGAAGACACCGGAGACCTGTCGTCGTGTCCGGTCACAAGTGGATATAGCACCCTGCAAACAAGAATTTTTATGAGGTTGTATGCTGTTTTTTCTCAGAACCGGCTCCCAAATTGACGATCAAAGCGTAGCCGGTCCTCGTTGCTGCAGTCCGCAGTTTTTCAATACTTGGGTATCCACATGGATACTCCTGGCGGTGCTGTTTTTGCTTTTCTTTTTCTTTTCCGCGGCCGCCGGCGCACAAGCGCCCGTGGGTCCGGTCCCGAGCGGTTCGGCTTTTCCAGCGGAAGATCCCGGCGGAAGCATATTTGGTAAAGATCTGCTGGGGCTTCAGATTTATCAGGTGCGTGATGGAAAAATGGAACAGCAGTGGTTTGACGCGGATCATCTGAAAGATCGCCGATCAATCTCTCTTTCCGGTTATATCAGTGGTATCGTTGCGGTCGGCCGTTCCGGCCTGTCCGTTCAGGTAAATGGAAGGCCCATGTCCGAAATACGTCCGGACAAGAACGGAAAGGTCTCTCTGGGGTATTACGGGATCATTGAACCGGCGGACCAGCGGATACAGCCTCCCATGGCAGCCAACGGACAGGCAAAACACCCCTCCGGCAATTCCGTGCCAAAGATCTATGGTCTGTTTCCGCCGGTACCAGCGGACACGATTTCAGAGGGTTCCCGAATCACGCTACGTGTTTCATCCGGACAGTCGCCTCCTGAGAAATTGCATATATTCCACAGCCGAAGCGTTGCGACAGAAGTACCCGGTTCCGAAGGCGTATGTGATTTCCGGTTAACCGGGATTGGGAAAAAGGCGTTAAAGCATGCGTATCCGGATGCCGAAGCCCGGTTTCAGGCGATATGCAAAGGAATTACGGCAGTAGAGACTGCATTTCACACCGATCTGGTCCGAACCGTTCACGTGCTCGCCTATGATGACTTTCGGAATGCGGTTACCTTCCCGAACCACAGGGACGTCTGGTTCTACGTCAATACCTTCCTGCAGGAACCGCTTGCGGAACTGGCAGTGATTGCGGAACACGAGTCCCTGCATATTCTGGTGGACCGGCTGAAACTTACCGCGGATACGGACTTGCGGAAGCTGTTTGCCGATCTGAAAGGCTTTGATGCGCTTTCCGCTGAGCGTTTCCAGCTTGTCAGCCGGGGCCGCATGGTTTCAGAGGCCGATCGAAATCCGCAAAAGGAAAGCGTCTTTTTTGAATTTATCAAAGAGAGCAATTTTTTTACCGGCATGAAAGGGGGGCACCCGATGGATAACCTGGATGAGTTCTGCGTCTCTTTTCTTCATACCTTGATGTACCCGGATCTACTTGAGATTCATCTGAACCATATGTCTGACTCGTGGAATGAAACCGGCTCGGATACAGCCCGGCAGGAGATCATCCGAGCGTACGCCCGACTGGTAAAGATTCTCCAAAAAGTGTCTGCAGAACGGTCTGTTGCGATGAATTCAGATTTTTATTTTCCGGCCGACCGATTGCAGCCTCCCTCGCCGGATCGTCAAAACGCTCACGCCCAGGTCCTCGGCAGCCGTCCCAACTAAGCATGCGTCTCCAAAAGGATGCCGGGCGCCTATTAACCGGCCCCGGCAACCAGACTCATACCTCTGCATTGAATACATCTGTGGATCTTTATCTCAAGTGCATCCACGCAGGAGGAACAGCACCAACAAGATGGGGATCGGAATTCCCACGGCCCAAAGTAAAATCCACCCGATTGCCCCTTTTTTATTGTTAAACATAAGGACCCTCCATTTCTTTCATGTTTGAAAATTGACGACTTCGCAAAAAGTCAGACATCTGCGTTACGCGCAATTTCCGAAGAATCTAACGTACGGCTAAGTACGCGCGATTCTTCAAAATTGCGCAAGCCTTTGATCGTGGACTTTTTTCAAAGTCGTCTGATCTCGACTTTTTACGGGCTCATC
>JAABTZ010000492.1 GCA_011389605.1 Desulfobacteraceae bacterium | reverse complement strand
GTTTTGGCTTTGAGCTTTGCGATATTTCAGATATCGTGGCTGAATCAAAATTCAACGTGTTTTCCAATGCCGTTAAAAAGGGCGGAATCGTAAAGGCACTTAATGCAAAGGGCTGCTCTGGTTTTACGAGAAAAGAGCTCGACGATTTCACCGACTTTGTTGCAGTTTACCGTGCAAAGGGCCTTGCCTGGATAAGGGTCAGAGAAGATGAATGGCAGTCGCCCATCATCAAGTTTTTTTCCGAAGAGGAAAAAAAGGCCATGGCCCAACGCCTGGACATGAAGCCTGGAGATCTTGTATTTTTTGCCGCAGATCAGCCTGCAATTGTCAACGAGTCCCTGGGCCAGCTCAGAAATCAACTTGGAAAAAAACTCGGTCTTATAGATGACAGTACCTATGAGTTCGTGTGGGTGACCGATTTTCCCATGTTTGAGTATGATGAAACCGAAAAGCGCTACCAGGCCCTGCATCATCCCTTTACCGCACCTGCCGAAGATGATCTGGAAAAACTTAAAACCGATCCCCTGGCCCTGCGCTCCCGGGCATATGATCTGGTGTTAAACGGCTCGGAAATCGGCGGCGGCAGCATACGCATCCATCAAAAAGACGTCCAGGTAAGGGTACTTGAGGCCCTGGGCATGGACAAGGCCGAGTATGAAGAGAAATTCGGGTTTTTGATTTCAGCCCTGGATTCAGGCGCACCTCCTCACGGCGGCATTGCCTTTGGTTTTGACCGTCTCATGACAATTCTTTGCAATGCCACCTCCATCCGGGAAGTGATAGCTTTTCCCAAGACACAGAAGGGGGCATGCCTTATGACCTCAGCCCCGGCGGCAGCAACCGCGGCCCAGTTGGAGGAACTTGGGTTAAAGGTGCGTCTGACCGAGTGAGTCTGATGTTTCTTGACAATTTTTCTTGACATTTATATTTTAAAACTTTAGATATGCACACTTGATTTACCCATTGTTCCCCAGTAGCTCAGTTGGCAGAGCAGGTGGCTGTTAACCACCGCGTCCGTGGTTCGAGTCCGCGCTGGGGAGCCAGCTACGAGTGCAACTCTTTTTTTGACCGGTTGCTTAACGAATAGAGCCCCGCATCGATGATGCGGGGCTTCGTTATTATAAAAGCAGTAATTCCATGAGGTTGCGTTTTATCCCGCATCCCCGGCGATATTTTCCGATTCTCCGTTTTTTACACTCCCTTATTTAACAGGTCAGACGCAAAAGGCTGGGCTTCAGGCACAATTTATTTGATTCACTTTCCCCAGATGATATAATATCTGTAATAAAGTTCATTGTAAATAGTAGCTGTTTGGATAACGGAAGGATTGTATCTCCATGAAATTTATTCAGCAGAATCATCAATTATTGATTAAAAAAATCCGCCGGCAGCTTTCAATCAGCCAAGAGGACCTGGCCCGGGAGTTGGGCGTCAGTTATGCCACGGTCAACCGTTGGGAAAACGGACAGGCGAAGCCTTCCAAATTGGCCAGGAAACAATTGGATATCTTTTGTAAGAAGATGCAGGAGGCCGGGATGCTGGATTTTTCGGAGAAGAATGCTAATGGTTAAAGGTCAAGCCAAATCCATATGGAGCGCTGGTCGGTGATGTTCAATCAACTGGCAAATGTCAGCGTTGACGTATCCACGGTAAAATACCCTGTTTGCACGCTTGGCGAGACTTCTTCAGTATCCTATGGAATTCAAAAATGCCCCGCCAATCGGCCGGGACAGCATGCTCGACCATATTTGCGGGTAGCCAATGTTCAGAGAGGGTCTTTGGATTTAACTGAAATAAAGACAATTAATGTGCCGGATACGGATATGTCGGCCTTTCGCCTCAAACCAAGGGACTTGCTTGTATGTGAGGGGAATAGTTCGGATCTTGTTGGCCGGCCTGCCATTTGGCAGGGAGAAATTCCTGATTGTATCCATCAAAACCATATACTAAAAGTGCGCGTTAATAAAGCGCTGGCTCTTCCTGAGTATGTTTTAGAATATATGCAGACAATACCAGCGCGTATTCATTTTCGATTCCGTGCAAAATTTACGACCAACTTAGCTTCGATCAACAGTAATGATTTACGGGAATTAAATTTGGTAAATCCTCCTCTTTCCATGCAGCATAAAATTGTGGAAAAGGTGACAGAACTACGAAAATCAATCATTCAACTCAAAACCGAAGCCGACAAAAAGAAACAGAAGGCCAAGGCAGACGTGGAAGCCATGATTCTGGGCATCAAACCGGTTCCCGATGCAAAGTGAGGCAATGTGCATCAAGGAGGCACCCGATGACTGCGACAATTTCAGTCGACCGATTTTTCTCCCACGGCAGCCGGTGGCTGCGCGCGGATTTTCATTTGCACACCCGGGCGGACAAGGAATTTTCATACACCGGAGATGATAATTATTATGTTTCGGCTTATGTGGATGCGCTTCAGGCCGCGGGCATTGAAGTTGGGGTCATAACAAACCATAACAAGTTCGATTTTGAAGAGTTCAAGATGCTGCGGAAAACCGCCCGAAAAAAAGGCATTTTCCTGCTGCCCGGAGTGGAGCTCTTTGTAAATGATGGCGCGAATGGTGTGCACGCATTAATCGTCTTCAGCGAAAGATGGTTGGAAAATGGACAGGATTATATATCACCCTTTATTTCAGCTATGTTCCCTGGAAAGACCGCCGAACAATATACGAACGGAAATCTTCGGAGTGATAA
>JAABTZ010000491.1 GCA_011389605.1 Desulfobacteraceae bacterium | reverse complement strand
TTTCTTCAACATTGATTGTCACAGTGCCGCTACCAGCACCGGTTACAGGCGATGCGCTCAGCCAGGAGAGATTTTCTGATACCGTCCATCTGCATTCCGGGCCGTCAGTATCAATTTCCACCTCAATACTTTTTGCCGCCGAGGTGATGCGCTTTTTTGAAGGCGTTACGCTGAAAGCGCATGAATTTGCATCCTGTGCGATAAAGAATCGTTCTCCTCCGATTGTCAACTGGCCGCTTCTGGCTTCCCCGAAATTGTAGTCAACAAAAATATCGGCACTCTCACCGCCAGTGCCAGTGGAAGGAGAGACATGAGCCCATGACAGGTCATTGGAGACCGTCCAGGATTGCTCTTCCGTCAGCGGCTCCACTATAACCTCCTGCTCCCCGCCGGTGAATGGGAAATTTCTGCTGGAGGGAGAAATGCTGAAAACCGGGTTTACAGTGATAACAAGAGCCGGTGACCACTCGGATACTCTGTTTGGTTCGGCTGCTGAGCGGGCCTGGGATTTTACCTCAAA
This sequence comes from Desulfobacteraceae bacterium, assembly GCA_011389605.1. Taxonomy (GTDB): domain Bacteria; phylum Desulfobacterota; class Desulfobacteria; order Desulfobacterales; family Desulfosalsimonadaceae; genus Desulfosalsimonas. The sequence continues at coordinate 2,178 of JAABTZ010000491.1, read as the reverse complement.
TTGTCCGGAATAGGGCCATGCGTACTCCCGGGTCTGCCCGCCCCAATCTGACAGGGTTCCATCCCCCCAATCAAACCGATACTCAAGGTTTTCTCCGAGATCTGCTGCCGTATAGGTTCCTGGATCGCCGGGATCCAATTCTCCATCACCTGCGGGAAAATTGGGATTGCTAATGGTCTCGTAGCTTACAGTAAGGGATTTTTCCTCACTTTTGGTGCGATTGCCGGATTCATCAACCGCCTCTGCCCAGAAAGTTACCACAGTTCCCCCGGGCACAATTCCTATGTCATACGTCTTTTCCTGGCTGTTGTGCGCATTTATGTTCTCCCAGGCATGCTGCTGCACCTCTCCCCCGTTTTTCTGCCAGCAAACTTCAACAGTGTCCAGGTGGTTGTTGTCTGATGCGGATACAGATAGCACAATGTTTTGGGTTTCCAGCGGGTCCGGAGGCGATGCAGCGACTGATTGGATTGATGGTGGGGTTTGCTCTGCAATTTTGAATGTATTGGTATATTTTAATTCGTAATTGTCCCATGCATCCCTGATATAATATTCAACCCGCCAATCCCCGCACTGGGTGGCTGCCGGGGCGTCTTTAATATCTATTGCCGTCCATGTGGTATAGTTTTCAAACCAATTGTTTCCTGACGGGTCCTCTGTTGTATGCTCGATCTCTTCATATTTTCCCTCAGGCGAATAAAAAACCCATTTGACATCCAGAGGGTCGGCCACATGTAAAAATTTTGTCCATGACGCAACCTGGGCATCGTCGGGGGTGAAAGCGTCCTTCGGGTTTTCGGGCAGTTCGGTGGTTTCATCAACGTTTTCACACATCTTGTGCTCGGTCAGATTGTAGCGCATCACCCATTGCAGCGTCTTAACATGTTCGTAGGCGTCTCCGTCGCCGACGCCGATCTCCACCCTCCAGGGGCCTTCCTGCCCTGCAATATTGTAATAGTTGCCATTTTCATCACTTAACGGCCAGTTGCTCCAAAAGTTTTTGTAGGGGTAATACTCAAGCTCGTATACCGAGGGCGGGGGAATCTCGACGTTAGAGTTGTCAAGAAAATTTCCGTCAGGGCCATACCAATCAAAGTGCACTGTGATGGATTGGTATATATTTTCCAGCCTGACCCAAGCCTGGACCTGATCGTCGTCCTTTGAAAATGCCGGCCTGGGCCATACCGGTTCGTCGTTTTCGTCAATATGTTCGCACATATGCGCATCTGCCAGTTCATACACGTTGCCTGTGCCGGCATGATTTTCCACGGTAAGCGTTGCGACCTCGGTTGCATCAATCGTGTCCGGATCGCCGTCATTTACGGTGACAGTGACGGCTCTTGAAACCGGGCTATCATATGGATTGTCAGGTGCCTGAAGTGTTTTTTCAAAGCTGCCGGCGGATATATTGGCGGTATAGGTGTGCCCCTCCTGGACTTCTATTTCGGCCGATCCGGTCACCGGTATGCCGCTGTCGTAATGCGCCGACCCGGAGATGTCGAAATTTTCAAACGGCTTCACGTTTTGAGGAGAGATATTAAGACCCTCAATCTGGACTGCCGGTCTTTCTTCTATGTATAATTTTATAATATCTGGTTTATCTCCGGAAACATTTGGCAGTGTTGTTGTATCAAGATAAGGTTCATAAGTATGAAGCATGGTTCCGTTTTCATCATATAAATGATATCTTATTGATAACTCAACAATTCCTGGAGAATTTTCAGGCTTGCCAGCAAGAGATAACAAATGATTTCCATCAATAAAGCTGTTTGAGGTAAACTCAATGGTATCCGTCATGTTACCTATTTTACCTTCTGCATCTATAGGGATCCAGTTACCGTTATCGTTTTTTACCATCCATTCAACAGATACTCCTTTGACAACAGCTTCTGTGCTCAACAGGGCTTTTGCCCTCAGTGTTTCATCAAAAAAAATTGTGTTTGTTGCTTCATTGGAATCTCCGTTTTCAAGAAAAAATGCATTTAAATTTAAATTGGGAAGCCCTGGGTCCTCATTTAAGTTATATGTATCAACAATGTCTTGTGAAAGCTCTATTATCCCTGGATCATTTGCAATATCTGCCTTTAGGTCATTAATTTTTTGCCGAACCACCTGAAATTTATCCATATTCCATGGGATTGCAATTAAATCACAAATTGCACAATAAACATCAACATA
>JAABTZ010000053.1 GCA_011389605.1 Desulfobacteraceae bacterium | reverse complement strand
CCATTATTTCCTGGAAAACCCTCTTGAGGTCTTTAAAATATGGAGCGGCGGTCTTGTATTTTACGGCGGATTTATTGTGGCTTTTATAACTGCCATGGCCTATATCCGAAGCCATGCAATGTCTTTGGGAAAGGTTTCAGATATTGCTGCTCTGGCAATTCCTTTGGGCCATTTTTTCGGCCGCCTTGGGTGTTTTTTTGCCGGCTGCTGCTATGGGAAATCATGTGAACTGCCATGGGCTGTGGAATTTCATAGTCAGCATGCACTTGCACCGCTTAATATGCCAATCCATCCGACCCAGCTTTATTCGGCTGCGGCCAACCTTGCCATTTTCGGAATTGTGCTGTTTTTGCGAAGCAAAAAACGCTTTGATGGTCAATTGTTTTTATATTATGTGCTGCTTTACGGACTTGCCCGTTCTTTTATTGAAATTTTCAGGGGCGATGAGCGGGGAACATTTCCGGCAAACCTGCTTTCTGTCTCCCAGGCAATGGGGCTGTCAGCCGCAGCCGTGTCCCTGATTCTGCTTATCTGGCTATCCCGGAAACATGAAATATAAAAATGACTGAAATCAGCCACAAGGAAATAGGCCGGCATCTGGAGGCCAGCCGCAAAAACGGATTTTCAGGCATATACCTGATATACGGCGAACCCTACCTTTGCCAGCGGGCTCGCCGGGCCCTGGTAAATGAACTGATTCCTGATGCGGAATCCCGGCAATTAAGCCTTGAGCTAATGGATGCCGCAGAAGGGCAGGGGGCAAGCGAGGCTGTGGAAACCGCAGGAACGTTTTCCTTTTTTCCGGGACCCAAGGTTGTTGCCTATAAGGCTGCGGATCTTTTCTCCGCTGCGGCCGGCACTCAATCCGCAGACAAAGGCCAGGGTACAGATGATACCGCCATTTTGCTGTCAGCTCTCCAGCGCGGCCTGCCGAAAAACCATTTTCTCATCCTGATCACGGAAAAGGCAGACAAGCGCACCCGGCTTTACAAGGCCATTTCCGGAGCCGGAACAATTATCAACTGTGCTGTGCCAGCCGGGGCCCGCATGGCTGAACGCAACGAGCAGCAGCAGGTATTGCGCCAGCTTTCCGCCGAAACCCTTGCACCTTATGGCAAAAGCCTGGAAACAGCTGCATTTGAACATATTTTCAATCTTACCGGTTTTGATCCGCGCAATTTTGTAAACAATCTTGAAAAATTGATTTTATACACCGCCGACCGGCCTGTGATAACGGCCGCAGATGCCTCTGCCGTGCTGGAAAAAACCCGGGAGGATCCAATTTATCTGTTTACGGGAGCACTGGCTGAGCGCAATGTGGATCTTGCATTATATTACCTGGACTCACTTCTGGGGTCAGGGTATCATCCCATGCAGCTTTTAAGCGCCGTGGCCGGCCAGGTGAGGCGGCAGCTGGCAGTAAAAAGCTTTATTGAAGACACCAGGGCAGGCAGTGCCTGGAAGCCATCAATGCCCTTTGAGCGCTTTAAAACCACGGTTTTGCCCCAGGTTGTGGAACATGACAAGGCTGTTTGCGAATACGCCAGGCAGGTAAAAGCCGGCCTTCAGATTCAAAGTGATTCCGGAAAAGACAAAAGCCCCACGGACATGGTAATTGCAAAAAACCCGAAAAATCCTTATCCGGTATACCAGGTTTTTCTTCAAAGCGACCGGTTTACCGGACGTGAGCTTGGCCGGGTCCTTGCAGCAGTGCATAAGGCCGACCTGTCAATGAAAAGCACCGGCCAGTCGCCAAAGGCTGTTGTGGAAACTCTTATCCTGGAAGTCTTTACCCCGAAACAAAAGATCTCCGCGGATAAAAAACAAACCAGAAACGCCGGCTGAGCCAATGCAAACCAATGTGGAAACCGGCAATATTCACGAATATATAAAAGCTCTGAAAAAATCCCCACGCCTTGGCAACCAGGTTGTCCATCATGGAAAACAGCCGGCTAAAAAAGCCAGGCATGCAGATACCCTTTCCGATAAAAAGATTGAGTCCCTTTTAAAAAAAATCGGAATCAAGGCCTTATACACCCATCAGTATGAAGCTGTCCGCCAGATTCAAAATCGCCGCCATGTTGTTGTGGCAACGCCGACTGCAAGCGGCAAAACCCTTATATACAATCTTCCGGTCATCGGGCGCATCCTGGAAAATCCCCGGTCCCGGGCCCTGTATCTCTTTCCCCTAAAAGCGCTTGCCCAGGATCAGCTTCGGGCCTTTGGGGAAATGAGCAGCGTATTTCAAAAACTTTCTCCCACCGCGGCCATATACGACGGAGACACAACAGCCTGGAACCGGAAGAAAATCCGGGAAAATCCCCCAAATGTGATTTTAACCAATCCGGAAATGCTGCATCTTACATTTCTTGCACATCATGAAAAATGGGGGCAGTTTCTTTCCGCCATTGATTTTGTTGTTATTGACGAGGTGCATACCTACCGCGGCATACTGGGCTCGCACATGGCCCAGGTTCTGCGGCGCTTCAGGCGTATTCTTGCCGAATACGGGGCTGAGCCTGTATTTGTATTCAGCTCGGCTACCATTGGCAACCCGGCGGATTTATGCAGCTCCCTGACCGGGCTGGATGTTTCTGCCGTAGAACAAACCGGCGCACCTGAAGGAAAGCGCCATCTGGTGTTTATCAACCCTGTTGACAGCCCTGCGCGCACGGCCATCCTGCTTATAAAAGCGGCCATGCACCGCAGGCTTCGCACCATTGTCTATTGCCAGTCCCGGAAAATGACAGAACTTATCTCGGTTTGGGCCGGCAGCCAGAAAGGTGCAAATGCCGGCAAGATCAGCGCTTACCGGGCTGGGTTTCTACCTGAGGAGCGAAGAAAAATTGAACAAAAGCTTGTCACCGGCGAACTTCTGGCTGTGATTTCAACAAGCGCCCTTGAACTCGGCATTGATATCGGAGATCTTGATTTATGCATCCTGGTGGGTTATCCGGGAACCGTCATGGCAACCCGCCAGCGGGGGGGAAGGGTAGGCAGGTCCGGACGGGATGCAGCCATTGTAATGATCGCCGGAGAAGACGCCCTTGATCAGTATATAATGCGCCATGCCGCAGATGTTATCAATTTGCCGCCGGAATCGGCTATGATCAATCCGGACAATGCTGATCTGCTCGAAAAGCATCTTGTATGTGTTGCAGCGGAAAAACCCCTGGAAGAAGATGATTTTGTTTTTCCCGGATCCAGGGTGGGCCAAAGCCTTTTGCGCCTGGTTGAAAAAGGCCACCTGCTTTGTTCCGCTTCAGGGAATATATATTATGCGGCACGCAAACAGCCGCACAGAGACATTGACCTCAGGGGCTCGGGCAGCCGGTATAATATCATTGACGGAAAAACCGGCGAAAACATGGGAGAAATAGACGGATTCAGAGCCTTCAGGGAAACGCATCCGGGTGCGGTCTACCTGCATCTCGGAAAAACTTTCCGTGTGGACAGGCTTGACCCTGAAACCAAAACCGTGACCGTCTCCAGGGCAAACCCCAATTATTATACCCGGGTTCAGGCCGACAAGCAGACTGAAATCCTTGAGGAGTACAGCCGCAAAGCCATTGGCTCCACCTGGGCTGGATTCGGCAGGCTCCGGGTCACCGATCAGGTGACCGGATATGAGCGCCGCCAGATCCGGGATCAGAAACGGATCAATGTCATGCCCTTGGATCTGCCGCCCCAGGTATTTGAAACAGAAGGCATTTGGATCGCCATTCCCCTGCAAGTCCAGGAGAAAACCGAAAAAGCCCGGCTTCATTTCATGGGAGGCATTCATGCTGTTGAGCATGCTGCCATAGGTATCTGCCCGCTTCTGGTGCTTTGCGACCGGAATGATCTTGCCGGTATTTCAACGCCGTTTCACGGCCAGGTTCAAAGCGCTGCCGTTTTCGTCTATGATGCCTTTCCCGGTGGGATCGGTTTGTGCAAAAGCGCCTGGAGCCGGCTTGAAGAACTGCTTGAAAACAGCCTGAAAGCCATTGCCGATTGCACTTGTGAAAACGGATGTCCGGCCTGTGTACATTCACCCAAATGCGGATCAGGAAACCGGCCCATTGACAAGGCCGCGGCCGCATTTATCCTCAAACGCCTGATTAAAAAAAAAACCAGTAAAAAAGCTGCACCATGGCCCGATATTTTACCAGGCAGCACTGTCAGCCGGCAAACACAGACCCGGCCGGGCATATATGCCGGCATACGAAGATATGGCGTACTTGATATCGAAACCAGGCTCAGCGCCCAAGAGGTGGGCGGCTGGTCCATGGCCCGGGATATGGGTGTGAGCTGTGCAGTGCTCTATGATTCCCAAAAAGATAAATATGCGGTATATCAGGCCCATGAAATAGCCGATTTGATGGATCATCTCAGCTCACTGGAGCTGGTGGTGGGTTTTAATATAAAGCGTTTTGACTACCAGGTCCTGTCCGGCTACGTGACTTTTTCCTGGCAGCGCCTTCCTACACTCGATATTCTCGAAGATGTGCATAACCATCTTGGCTACAGGCTTTCCCTGGATCATCTGGCCCGGGTAAGCCTTGGGGCGCAGAAAAACGGTGACGGGCTTCAGGCGCTTAAATGGTGGAAGCAGGGACGGATCGCGGAAATCATCCAATACTGCAAAAAAGATGTTGAAATCACCCGGGACCTGTTTTTGTTCGGTCTTAAAAACGGCTGGCTTCTTTTTGAAAACAAGGCCGGAAAACAGGTACGGATCCCGGTAAACTGGTAGGGTAAATCTTTATTGCACCTATCCTGTCTTCCATAGTCGACTGTCACCTTTACGATTTTTGCGTTTTTGCCAAAACCATAAAAAAAACGTTGTTTATTACGATAAACTTATGATATTGTATCGAGACTGAATTTTAAATCTGAACCAAATTTGACAAACCCGTAAAAAGTCTGATTCCAGATGGGGCCGTAAAAAGTCCAAGATCAAGGCTTGCGCGATTCCGAAGAATGCAGCGTACTTAGCCGTACGTGAAATTCTGAGGCATCGCGCGTAACGCAGATATTGGACTTTTTACGAAGCCGTCAACACTTAATCACTTAAAATTTAACACTGCCTGTAAAAAAAGACTTTTACCGGCTTATCAAGGTTGATGCTCTCGTAAAAAGTCGCTCTTAGACGGCTTTGTAAAAAGTTCAAGGTCAAGTTGTAACTGCTAATGTGCCTGCGGCGGATACTTTTATCGGAAACATCAATTTCAGGATACGGGTATCCAAATTGGATGAAAATGTCAGGGGAAACATGGAACCACAATATTTTAAACCTATTAAACGGATAAAAGTTTCCGACGAAATATTTGAACAGCTTCGGGATTTAATTTTTAAAGGCAGGCTGAAGCCCGGAGAGAAAATCTCCCCGGAAAGAGAATTGGCAACCGCCTTTGGAGCCAGCCGGCCATCGGTCAAGGCGGCCATCAACAAACTGGTCAACTCAGGCCTTGTTGTCCAAAGACAGGGCCAGGGAACATTTGTAACCTCTCTGGAGTCGCGCTATCGGAAAAATCCTCTGCGGGAAGTTTTAAAGGGAGAAGAAACCACTATAACCGATCTTCTGGAGGTGAGGCTGGGATTGGAAGTGCAGGCTGTCGGCCTGGCTGCCACGCGGGCGACCAGTGAAGACATCAGGACCCTGGAAATGTGCCTCAAGGACATGCTCGCCAAGGTGGAAAAAGGGCAGATGGGATCCGAGGAGGATGTGGCCTTTCATATGGGCATTGCCTTTGCCACCAGAAATTCCGCCCAGGTATACCTGATGAAAAGCTTTTACGAACTGCTTTTTCACGGAATAAACGAAAGCAGGATATATCTTTACGAGGCGGGCAATCTGGCCATCATGAACCAGCAGCATGCAGAAATTCTGGATGCGATTCGCAAGCGGCAGCCAGCCGCTGCCCAGGCCTGCATGGAAGGCCATATTCGCTTTGTTATGGATGCCTGTCAAAACTCAATTAACCATCACCCTAAGAAAGGCTGAAAATAGTGGTTTTCTCCGGCGGCCCCTGTTTTTTTGCTCACGGCCTTATGGAGGGTATATGCTCACCCGGTTAGTTTACCCACCACATACGGTCCTTCCGGCGAGACTGCGGCCCCTGGATTGCCTTGCAGCACTTGGTTCACGGTTTCCTGCAGATTTTCCGCCTTTTGAGCCCCCATCTTTTCAATGTCGACTGCATTAATACCTGAAGAATAGACATAAACCCTGGCGGCATGGTCAATGGCCTGGTAGATATTCTGGGCGCACCACTGGTCAATGACAAAATTGTCCGGGTCGCAGTAGTGCCGGAAGAAGCACTCCGGATTGGGCACAGAACGCATGATGGAGCAGAAATCATCGCTTCCAAGGCCTTCTTTGCACTCGCAGGCAACGACAATCACCCCATCTTTTTTAAGTATATCCTTGGCGCAGGTCAGAGCCTTGCTGATCTGGTAAAAGGTTGCATCCAGGGGATAGCCGCCGCCGGAGGTGATGACTACATCCATCGGTTGGGGCAGTTCGACTACCGCGTGACGGTAAATAAAGTCGCACCCGGCCAGGTGCGCCGCATCGCAGTCCCCTGCGAAAACACCGCTGATTTCCCTGTCGCGGTTAATACAGACGTTGACGATAAAATCCACGCCCGCTTTTTTGGCCACCTGGATTCCATATTCATGAAAGATATTGCCCTCCAGAACACAATTGGCCACCCCGGGATGATCGATTACCTGGTAGGAATGCATGAACTTCATGGTCTCAAAACTGGAAATACCCGGCAGGATGGATTTTCTTCCCCCGGAATAGCCTGCATAAAAATGCGGCTCGATCAGACCGGTCAGAATTTTCAAATCAGCGTCAAGATAGTGTTTGTTGATTTCTATGGGGGAGCCTTCAATGTGATCAATACAGCGCACGTCATCGGGCTGCAGGCAGAAATGGTTGATTATGGTGTAGTTTTCCATGATATCGCGGCCAACGAGTGCTGCCAGTTCGTCGCCCTCATTGGGCCTGTGCATGCCGGTGGCGATCAACAGGGTTATATTCTGCCTGGGTATGCCGCATTCCTTGAGTATTGTCAACATGGGCGGCAGGAGCAGATGGTTGGGCACGGGCCGGGTAATGTCTGAAATCACAATACAGGCCGAATGCCGGCCTTGTGCCAGGGCCCGGAGGGGCGGCGACTCGATGGGATTTTCCAGGGCTTCCCGGATCGCCGCTTCAGGTTCGCCAACAGGAGGGGTTTGCCTCATCTCCAATTGATGGACATGATCCGGCAGTGCCAGTTCCAGTTTTTGTTGACCATAGGCCAGATGGGTTCTCATGATGGGACTCCGTATTCTTTTGGGTCTTCGAAGGAAAATTTTGTTTAAAAAAGTTATCTCAGATGTTGCCGATGGCTTCTGCGTAAATTTCCACGGGATGTCGGACCGAAACAGAAAGTCCGGCATGGGACAAAAGATCGGTGATCTGCAGCATGCAGGCCGGGCAGCCCGTGGCAACCGTATCCGCACCGGTGGCCGCAATGCAGTTTAGTTTTTTTTCTCCTATTTTCCGTGATGTTTCGTAGTGCTGCAGATTGAAGCTGCCTCCCATGCCGCAGCAGCGCTCCGGGTCTTTCATTTCAACCAGCTTCCTGCTGCCGGCCGCTTTTATCAGGGTGCGGGGTTGATCAATTATGCCGAGCGATTTACGGAGGTGGCAGGGATCGTGATAGGTAACGCTCCGGCCCGGGTCGGCGGGCATTTCTGCCGTGCCCACATTTAAAACAGACACGAGAAATTCATTGATATCCCGGGTTTTCTCCGATAGGGCCTGAACCCTGTCCCGGGTGGCTTCCGGCAGCAGATCGGTCATCATAGGCCAGAGTTTCACTATTGTGGCAGTGCAGGTAGCACATGGGGTAATCAAATAATCAAAGGGCACTTTTTCAAAAATATCGAGATTTTTTTCAACGAGATGCTCAAATGTCTGCCTGTCGCCTGAGGCCAGTGCTGGAATACCGCAGCAGGGAATCTGGTCCGGGACAAAGACGTCAACCTGGTGGTATTCGAAAACCTTCATTGCCGCATCGGCAACTCGGGGCAAAACCTTGTCCACCAGGCATCCCGGGTAAAAGGCGACTTTGATGCCCTCGCCTTTAGGGTGTTGAAAATCACGGCGGCCCTTCTTGTGCCAGGCGGCTGCCGCTATCGGCAGGTAATGACGATCCCCGATAACCGGAGACATGAATCGGGCACATGAGGAGCCCAGGGTTTCATTGACATTGCGGGAAAACGGCCCCTGGATTCTTGCCATCCATTTCAGCAGCCCGTCAAAGCGATCCGGATTGGACAGAAAACCTCTGAAGATGGCCTTTTTAACGGGAGACAAGCCCAGGTAACCGGTAATGATGGCTCTGGCCTTTAAAAAAACTTCCAGGACCTTGACCCCGCTCGGGCAGGCAGCCTCACAGGAGCCGCAAAGCAGGCACTTATCCAGGCGTTCCTTAACGGCTCTGGGATCTTTTAGAATTTCTTTGGAAAGGTTTTCCACCAGCACCAGCTTGCCGCGCGCCACGTCGGCTTCCCGCCCGGTTTCCGCATACAGCGGGCAGACTGCCTGGCACATGCCGCATCGCACGCACTGTACCATGTCCTCATCGAGTTCGTTTAACATCCGGACCAGTTTGCGCATATCAGCCATCGTCTCTTCCCCCGAACATTTTTCCCGGATTCAGGATATTCTTGGGGTCCAGCACGGATTTGAGCCGTTTCGAATATTCAATCGTGGCCCGGTTGGTTTCGTTTTCCATGTATTTGCACTTGGCCAGGCCGATGCCATGCTCACCTGAGAGGGTGCCGCCGAGACCAAGGGCGGCATCAAAGATTTCGTCAATAGCGGCTTCCACCCGGCTGTATTCTTCCGTATCACGCTTGTCTGTTAAAATGGTGGGATGCAGGTTGCCGTCCCCGGCATGGCCGAAAGTACCGATGATGAGGCGGTATTTTTCCGCGATAGCCTTGATTCTGCTGATCATGGCCGGCAGTTGACTGCGCGGCACGGTGGCATCCTCTAGTATGGTCGTTGGCTTCAGCCGCGCCAGGGCCGGCAATGCATCCCGCCTGGCCTGCCATATCAGCTCCTTTTCTTCGACTGATTGCGCAACCTGGATTTTTTTGGCCTGGTTTTGGCGGCAGATTTCCTTGACTTTTGCCGCCTCATCCTCCACCTGGGCCGGATGACCGTCGACTTCGATAAGCAAAAGAGCCCCGGCATCCACGGGCAGCCCGGCATGACGGAAATCTTCCACGGTCCGGATGGTGAAATTGTCAAGAAATTCAAGTGTGCACGGGATTATCCGGTTGGCGATAATGGCTGAGACCGCCTCGGACGCGCTCTCCACGGTGTCAAAAATTGCCATCATGGCCTGCTGGGCCACCGGCGGCGGAATCAATTTCAGTATAATTTGGCTGTAGACACCAAGCAGACCCTCAGAGCCCACCATCAGATCGCAGAGGTTGAAACCGGAAACGCACTTAACGGTTTTTGACCCCGCTTTAATCAATTCGCCGCCGGCATCGAAAAATTCCATTCCCATGACATAATCCCTGGTTACACCATACTTGAGCCCGCGCAGTCCCCCGGCATTTTCGGCCACGTTTCCGCCAAGGGTGGAAACTGTCTGGCTGCCGGGATCAGGTGGATAAAACAGGCCTTTCATTGCTGCGGCTTTTGCAAAATCGGCCGTAATCACCCCCGGCTCCACAACAGCATACAAATCCCTGGCATTGAGTTCAATTATCCGGTTGAGTCCGTTTGTGACAACAACCACTGACTCAGAGCTGCTCGGAATGGTCCCTCCGCTCAGATTGGTTCCGGATCCGCGCACAGTCAAAGGCAGGCCGTGAAGGCTGCAAAGGCGGATCGTATGGCTTAGCTGTTGGCTGCTGGTGGGACGGACTACCAGGCCGGGCACAACCGGAGGGAGCATGGCGGAATCATAGGAATAAGCCTGTCTGTCAGCTTCTTCGGCCATGACGTTTTCTTTGCCCAGAATGCGGGCAAATTCGCTGATCAGGTTTTTATTGGTCATGAGATCAATTCCCTTTTATTATTTTATCTGTGCCGGGTCATTGATTTGGCCGCGGGGAAACAGGGGGCAGAAAATCTAAAATCACCAGGCGACATGGATGCACCAGAATACGGGGATTTCCCACTGGGTTTGTGTTGCGGGAAGAAATGGAAAAGATCACTGCGCTCCGCCGGACATAACCGTTGGATTCGCCAATTGCAGCTGATGCTGCAGCATATTGAGTTCATCAAGCATTTTTTCCGCATTGGGGTTTTCTTTTTTAGCGGCTTCCATCAATTCCGTATAGAAATTTTTCCTTAATTCCTGCAGTTCATCATTTTGCGCTGTACGGTTTTCCGCTATCCGGTAGCCCAGGACAAGCTTTTTTTGTTCCTGTTTCAGGGTTTTGGTCTTTTCCGGCGGGATCCCGTTATCCTGCAATTTTTTCCCGATTTCCTCCAGACGCTGCAAGTCAACATTTTCCTGCTCAAGATGGGTCCCCATTATTTCTTTTCGGGTCAGGACCAGTTTTTTTAACATTTTTTCCAGTTCCGGGTGCTTGTCAAGGGCATTGTTTCTGATTTCGGCGATTTTCGCCTGGAGCTGCTGCACCCGGGAGATGATCCTTTCAATATTTTGTTTCGCTTCGTCCGGGGCTGAATTCTTTTGGAAAATCCAGGGCGACGCTTTTCCAGCGGAGTCGGCCAAGGCTTCCCCGGATACTGCAGGACCCGGGGAAGCAGGGAGCCAACAGATCAGCAAAGTCAGGCATATCAGGCATAATCGGGTGGAAAGGGGGCTCAGGGCTTTTTGCGACATACATATTCCTCTGTTTAACATTTGACAAACTCGTAAAAAGTCTGATTTCAGATGGGGCCGTAAAAAGTTCAAGATCAAGGCTTGCGCGATTTTGAAGAATGCAG
>JAABTZ010000052.1 GCA_011389605.1 Desulfobacteraceae bacterium | reverse complement strand
TGTGGCTTTCAATCCTGTAAGATATGCCCTTCTGCGCAATTATCACCGCAAATACTCATTTTATGCACATCTTGCACTATCCGGGCACGGGCCTGATACCAGTCCCCCATATGTCCTTTCTCTGGACTCTGATCTGACTGAAAGCCTGGCCGGAGGAAAGGCCGCTCCCTTGTCCCGGCTGTTACGGGAGCATAACATTCCAATTCCGCCCGGGCTGGTTATAACTACAAGGGCATTTTACCTGCTGCTTGAAACCAGTCAGCTTTCCGGTCTAATCCTGGAGCAGCTCGGCCGTCTTAGTCCTGATGCTGGTGATGACCTGATAAACAAAATCAGCCAGACCATTCAGACCGCCATCAAAGGGATTGCGCTGCCTCAGGAACTGGAAAAGGCTGTAAGCAAAGCCCTAAAAGAGCTTGACATTGCAAATACGCCTCTTGCAATACGCAGCAGCGCTGTGGGCGAAGACCTGGAAGCTTCATTTGCAGGCCAGTATGAAACCCGTCTCAATGTTGATCCAGCCAGCTGGTTTGCAAGCTATAAAGACATTATTGCCAGCAAGTACAGCCCCCATGCCCTTTATTACCGCATGACCCAGGGATTCATCGATCAGATGACGCCAATGGCCGTACTAGTAATGCCAACCATTGAGGCCAATGTCAGCGGCATCTTGTACACCCAGGATCCCCATAAACCTGATTTTGCAGTCTCCTATATGGTTGCCGGAAGCGGGGATAAACTTGCAGACGGAGGGGAATATCAGGGACAGGCTTTTTGGGATATCAAAAGCCGGCAGATTAGCAAAGTTGATCCCCGGGGCCTTTTAAAACCTGGGTTGCTAAAAGAGCTGTTTGAACTCGGCCAAAAGCTCCAGGCAGCAGACAATGGAACTGCCAGGGATGTGGAATGGCTTGCCGATAAAGCCGGGCACCTTTATATCCTTCAGTCAAGAGCCCTGCAAATAAATGCATCCGGGGAGCCTGAGCCGTGCCTGGATTACCCGCAGAGCGCAGTGGTCCTTTGGGGCCAATGGGTCAGTTCCGGGAAGGCATCCGGGCAAATTTTCAAACAAACCAATCCTCAATCCGTTTCAGATATACCTGATAATGCCATACTGGTCACCGATCAGCTGCCTCCCGGCCTGAGCCTTGTATTAAAACGAATCAGGGCAGTAATTGCTGAAAAAGGAAGCCCTGCCTGCCATTTTGCATCTGTTGCCAGGCAAGCCGGGGTGCCGGTTATCTGCAATGCCCGCAATGCCGGAAACATTCTTGATAACGGGCAGACAGTGAGCATTGATGCTGACTCCGGCGTGGTGCTCGACGGCATTTATTTTAACTGCCCGGAATCTGAACCCGCATCAAGTCTGCATGATACCCCCGTTATTAAAAAACTGGAGTCAGCCCTAAAATTTATCGCACCCCTGAGCCTTCACGATCCTGATTCTGAGGATTTTTCCATTGAGTTCTGCCATAGTCTGCATGATATTGTCCGATATGCGCATGAGACAGGTGTCAGGGAAATGTTTTCCCTTGTGGGAAAACGCGGACTGGACAGATACGGGGCAAAAAGGCTTGATTCCGGGCTGCCGCTGGTAATGCATGTACTCGATGTTAACAAGGGGCTTGTAGCAGGGGTAAAGTCAAAAAAAGATATCAGTCTTAATCATATTCAAAGCCGGCCCATGCAGGAACTGTTTTCCGGCCTTTCTTCTTCCGCGGTAAAATGGGATAATAAAATTTTGCATTTTGACTGGAAAGAGTATGACAGAAATGCAGCTTCTTTTGTAAATGTAGGCAAATCAATGCTTTTCAGCAGTTATGCTATCCTCGATATTGAATATCTGCATGCCCTGCTCCGGTTTGGGTATCATTTTGCCGTACTCGATTCTGTTCAGGGGACAGTTTCAGAGCATAACTACATCCATTTCAGTTTCAAGGGCGGCGGCGGCACCCGGGAGCAGCGATCTTTGCGCATTAAATTAATTGATGAGGTTCTTGAAAATTTCGGATTTGAGGTTCATACCACAGGAGACCTGCTGGAGGCCGCCTTTGACCGCAGAACCATGGCAGAGACAGGGAAAAATCTGTCTAAGCTCGGCATTGTGCTGGGAAAAACCGTGCTGCTTGATATGCGTCTGGAAAATTGCGAACAGATAAAAACAATGGCTAATCAAATCATACAGGAAGCCCATGATATTTTCCCGATTCAAGAAAAAAAATGATGCAGTATATCCCCTGACCTGGGTAACCTCCAGGCTTGCGGTCGGCCATGCCCCCATGACCGTTGCCGAACTCGACAGTATACGAAACCAGGGAATCGGAGCGATTATGAATCTGTGCATGGAAATAAAGGAACTGGTACGCCTTGAAGAAAAACAGGGATTTGAAGTCTATTTTCTGCCCATCCGGGATGAAGGCTTTCCGGATCTGGCCGAGCTTGAAAAGGCTCTGGACTGGCTTGATGAATGCATCTATCTTGGGAAAAAAGTGTTAATACACTGCCGTTTCGGCATTGGCAGAACAGGCACCGTGGTTTACTCCTATCTGCTGCGCAAGGGGTATAACACAAGAAGTGCGGCAAAAAAAATGCGCGGCATTCGATCCCAGCCCACTGAACAGCCCCAGAAACGTTTTTTGCACCAGTACTGGAAAAAGGAAAAACCATTTAAGATAGCCTGTGAGCCGTGCCTGGTTCCTGAATGCAAAGTTGAGCTGGAATCCTATTTTGACCGCGTTCAGGTTGTTTTAAACGGCCTGGAGTCAGATATCGATGGAAATACACCCAGGTGTGGCAGGGATCATTGCCGATGCTGTTTTGATGCGGTGTACATGTCCCTTGCCGAAGCAGTATACCTGCAATGCGGTGTTAACACCCACCTGAGCCATTCATTGCGCGAGCATGTAATCGAGCAATCTTTGCATCCCCGGGAAATCCAGGACAACTCCGGGATGGCAAGGCCGTGTCCTCTTTTAAAAGATGATTCCTGTGTAGTCTATGATTTCCGGCCCGCCCGGTGCAGGGTCTTTGACCGTCAACGGCCTGAGGTGCCCAAAAAAACCGATCGGGAACTGGAGGCCATCTCCCATGAGATTCTGGAAACTTTTCTGGAAGAAACCACCCCGTATTCTCCTCCAAAATTTGATCTTTCCTCGGTGGTGTCCGGCAAATTCGTCCAGCAGTTGTTTTACCTTATGGCAAAACCAGGTGGTATTGTTGCAGAAAGCAAATCGTAAGCGCCCTGGCTGATCGGCGGAGTGAGAAAAAAGTGGAAACAATTTATGTGTCTCATCCCGCCGGCGGCGGGATGAGACTGTCACGGCAGCATTTAAGCATTGCCGGGCTGGTATTTGAAGGAAAGTTTTACAACGGCTCTAAACAACACGACCTTTCCGCCTTCGATCTTAACATCAAGATCCTTGACCTCGGCCACGCGGGTGTCGCGCAGGGATTTGGAGGCGGTTTCAACGGCATTTTTTACTGCTTCTTCCCAGGACGTGGTGCTGGTGCCTACCAGTTCAATGAATTTGTATACACTTTCAGTCATGGTCCCTCCTTGTTGTTTTGGGTTTACAATGCAAAACCTGAATAAAATATAATAACCATGTTTTCGTTGTCCAACCTTATTTTCAGATTTTATAAAAAACCGCCCTTTCTGCCGCTAACACAAGGACCTTATGGGTGCGGCCTTGCATTCAGCAGTCGAGTGATTATAGTGTTAACATCATAAAAAGCCCGCGAATATCAATACTTTGAATTATCAGGACAGGATTGAAATGAAGGATATAAACATTCCAAACCCAAGGGAAATAGAAAAGGAAATCTCGGATTTTCTTGCAAAAAAATACGGAAATCAGGTCAAGATAGTATCACCGGTTGTGGTCCCGGAAAAGGAACACGGAGAGGACACAGCCGCCGGCAGTGCCCAGAAGGATCACATACGCTTTGATCTAAGGCCCGAGGAGTTAATCGGTTATCTGGATCAGTACATTATAAGGCAGGATGCGGCCAAGCAGGTTCTGGCCACAAAGATCTGCACCCATTTCAACCGCATCGAGCATCAGCGCCAGACCGGCACGGACGATGAATTTGAAGGGCGCATAAAAAACAACATTATAATGATCGGCCCGACCGGCGTTGGCAAAACTTACATGATCAAGCTGATTGCCAAAAAGCTGGGAGTTCCTTTTGTCAAAGCCGATGCCACGAAATTCAGCGAGACCGGTTATGTGGGCGGTGACGTTGAAGACATGGTGCGCGATCTGGTCCGGGAAAGCGACAATGACATAGACCTTGCCCAGTACGGCATTATCTATATCGATGAGATTGACAAGATTGCAGGCAGCAGGCAGCATTACGGCACTGATGTTTCACGAACAGGCGTGCAGCGGACGCTTTTAAAACCCATGGAAGAAACGGAAGTCGAATTAAAA
This sequence comes from Desulfobacteraceae bacterium, assembly GCA_011389605.1. Classification (GTDB taxonomy): domain Bacteria; phylum Desulfobacterota; class Desulfobacteria; order Desulfobacterales; family Desulfosalsimonadaceae; genus Desulfosalsimonas. The sequence continues at coordinate 6,175 of JAABTZ010000052.1, read as the reverse complement.
GTGCCCCATGACCCCATTTCCATGATCCAGGAGGTCGAACAGTTCCGCAAAACAGGAAAAAGAGAGAAGCGTTCGGTTAATACCCGCAACATCTTGTTTATTGTCAGCGGCGCTTTTTCCGAACTGCCCGATATCATCAAAACCCGCACAACACAGCAGTCAATCGGGTTTGGGGCAAAAATATCCAACAGTGCTGAACCCACTGCAATTCTTTGCCGGGTCAAGGCCGAAGACCTTGTGGAATACGGTTTTGAGTCCGAGTTTATTGGACGTCTTCCGGTTCGCTCGGTGTTTGAACGCCTTTCTCAAAAAGATCTCCTTTCAATTTTGAAAAATCCCAACAATCCAGTAATTCTCAGCAAACGTCTGGATTTTGCTACTTACGGCATTGATGTGCGTTTCTCCGATGAGGCCCTGGACCTTCTGGCACAGCACGCATATGATGAAAACACCGGTGCCCGCGGGCTTGTCAGCGCAATAGAGCAGGCCCTCATTGCCTTTGAAACCCACCTTCCTTCCATTAATATCAGGCGTTTTCCGGTAACTCCCGAGGTAATAGCCAATCCGGAAACAATTTTGGAGGAGCTTCGCTCCGGTAGGGAAACTTTCCCAGGTAAGGCGGAGTTTGCACGGATTGCCGAAGAAAACCGTAATACAATAATCGATTACATCAAAAGCAACCGCAAAAAGCTTGCAGACCAGTACGGACTTCCGCTTTCCGAAAACAGAATAGAAGCAATAGCTGATTATTACTGGAATAATGTTGTGGAAATCGGCACTGCCATTGGCAAAATCAAATATTTTTACGACAGAATAAAAAAAATAGAGATCGACTTTTACAACCGACACGACGTCAATATAGTTCTGGAAGAAGATGCAATTGATTTCATTGCCGAGAAGATGACCAATCAATCATTGAATATTGACCAGATCTATCGTAGATTGTCCGATGATTTTGAATACGGCCTGAAGCTGGTTCGGGACAAGACCGGAAAACACCGCTTTTTCATTCCGGGATATGCCATGGAAGAGCCCGAGGCGTTTTTGGACAACCTGATTAAAACCGAATTTGCCAAACACAACTTAACCCCGGAATCCATTAAGGAAGACCGGGAGCAATAATGCTGAAACGAGGCATTCATGATCGGAATCTCAAAGCTTTACTGCGGCACGGTGGAGCCTTCGGACGCACTGCGCTACGGCCGCTTTTCAGGGCAGCTGCCATCGCATCTGCTCCAGTTTTCAATTGACAAGCGGCCCGTTGTTGTCTGGAACGTTACCCAGCGCTGCAATCTCAAGTGCATTCACTGTTATGCCCATGCCAAGGCCCGGCAGCAGGATAATGAACTATCCACCAGTGAAGGCAGGGCCCTGATCGATGACCTGTCTGAAATGGGCGTTCCGGTTCTGCTTTTTTCCGGTGGCGAGCCCCTGATGCGGGAAGATCTGCCCGAACTGGCACAATATGCTGTTGAAAAAGGCATGCGAGCGGTAATATCGACCAACGGCACCTTAATTGATGCTAAAACCGCTGGAATTTTAAAAGACATAGGCCTTTCCTATGTAGGCATCAGTTTAGACGGCACCCGAAAGATAAATGACCGGTTCCGGGGGGTTGACGGTGCTTTTGACCAGGCCCTGGAAGGCATTGTCAATTCCAGGGAAGCCGGGATAAAGGTTGGACTGCGCTTTACCATAAACCGGTTTAACGCAGAAGAGATACCCGCCCTTTTTGACCTGCTGGAAGAAATGGAAGTTCCAAGAATCTGTTTTTATCACCTGGTATACGCCGGCAGAGGCTCTACTTTGGTCAATGACGATGTAAGTCATGAAAAGACCCGTCAAATCCTTGATTTGATCATGGATCGCACAAAGGATCTCCATGATCGCGGCAAGCCCAAGGAAGTTCTCACTGTTGACAATCATGCAGACGGGCCGTACGTGTATCTGCGCATGTTGCGTGAAAGTCCCCAGCGTGCCGCCCAGGTGCTTGAACTGCTGCAAATGAATGAAGGAAACAACTCCGGCCGTGGAATCGGATGTGTCAGCTGGGATGGTGAAGTGCATGCAGATCAGTTCTGGCGGCATCACAGCTTTGGCAATGTCAGGCAGCGTCCTTTTTCGGAAATATGGACCGATACATCAGCTGACTTGCTGCTTGCAAGGCTCAAGGAAAAGAAAAAACATGTCACGGGCCGGTGCGCCGGGTGCCGGTGGCTTGATATCTGCGGAGGCAATTTTCGTGTTCGCGCCGAAGCTGTCACAGGTAAACTGTGGGCACCTGATCCTGCCTGCTACCTGACTGACGAAGAAATCAGTTAATAATAGGCAACCATATGCTCTCACTTCAATTATTCAAGGACAAATAAAATGCAGTTTCCGGACTACAGGCCCAGGCGCCTGAGACAAAGCAAGCAGTTCCGCCGGATGATCCGGGAGACAAGTCTTGGCACGGATGATCTGATCATGCCGCTTTTTGCCATTGGCGGCAAGGATGTCAAAAACCCGGTACCTTCAATGCCCGGCCAGTACCAAATGTCTGTTGATCACCTGGTAAAGACCGTAAAAGAAGCCAGTGACCTTGGCCTGCCGGCCGTGATTCTCTTCGGCCTGCCGGATAAAAAAGATTCCCTTGGCACCCGGGCCTATTCAAAAGACGGCATTGTTCAAAAGGCCGTGCGCGCTGTTAAAGACAAATGCCCGGATATTATGGTAATAACAGATGTATGCCTGTGCCAGTACACGGATCACGGCCATTGCGGCATAGTCGACAAAGGCATGGTTGACAATGACGGCTCCCTTGACCTTCTGGCCCGCACTGCCCTGTCCCATGCCGAGGCGGGCGCGGACATGGTGGCACCATCAGACATGATGGACGGCCGGGTTGGCATGATTCGGGAAACCCTGGATGAAAACGATTTTACCCATGTGCCCGTAATGTCTTATGCAGCCAAGTATTGCTCGGCCTATTACGGGCCCTTCAGGGAAGCTGCAGATTCGTCGCCTCAGTTCGGCGACCGGCGCACCTACCAGATGGACCCGGCCAATGCCGTTGAAGCCCTCAGGGAAGCTTCCCTGGATGTAACCGAAGGCGCAGACATCCTCATGGTCAAACCCGCCCTGCCCTATCTGGATGTAATCTATCGAATCCGGGAGGAATTTGATCTTCCCGTGGCAGCTTACAATGTTTCCGGCGAATACGCCATGATCAAGGCCGCAGATAAGATGGGGTGGCTCGACGGCCAGGCAGTTGCCATGGAGACTCTTACAGCCATCAAAAGGGCCGGTGCGGACATGATTCTGACCTATTTTGCCATGGAGGCCGCCCGGAGTCTTAATGCATAAAGAATTAGAAATCACCTGGGATATCAATCCATGACTTCTGCTTTAAACCCTCCCCACGGCCACGGTTCAGGCGCAGGTTCACCTGGAGGGCCGGGAAATCTGCGTCTTGTTGCCTGGGAGATCACCCGTAACTGCAACCTTTCCTGCATCCACTGCCGGGCTGCAGCCACATGCGGTCCCTACACCGGAGAGCTTGACACGCAAGCGTCCTTACGGCTCCTGGATCAGATTGCCGAAATCGGAAAACCCATAGTCATTCTGACAGGCGGAGAACCTTTGCTGCGGGAAGATATTTTTGACATTGCATCCTACGGCACCAAGCTTGGGCTCCGCATGGTCATGGCGCCAAACGGAACCCTGGTGAATCCCGAGACTGCCCGAAAAATGACGGTTTCGGGCATTCAGCGAATCAGCATCAGCATAGACGGGGCCAGTGCCAAACGGCATGACGAATTCCGGGGAGTTTCCGGAGCATTTCAAGGGGCTCTTTCAGGTATAAAAGCCGCCAGGGAGGCCGGGGTTGAGTTTCAGATAAATACAACCATAACCCAGTTAAACCGCGACCAGATCCCGCAGATTCTAAAACTTGCCGAAGATCTTGGCGCCGTGGCCCTTCATATTTTTCTGCTGGTGCCCACGGGCCGGGGCAAGTATCTTGCCGATCAGGCCATTGACGCCCGGCAATACGAGGAAACCCTTAATTGGTTTTACGATCAGAAAGGCAAGACCAGCCTTCAGCTCAAAGCCACCTGCGCCCCGCATTATTACAGAATTCTGCGCCAGCGGGCCCGGGCCGACGGAAAGTCCGTTACATGGGAGACACACGGACTTGATGCGGTCACCCGCGGGTGTCTGGGAGGTACCAGTTTCTGTTTTATTTCCCACCAGGGTGTGGTGCAGCCATGCGGATTTCTGGATTTAAACTGCGGGGATGTGACCCGGGATTCTTTTGCCAAAATCTGGCATAACTCAGAAAAGTTTCTTGCCCTGCGCGACTTTGACAGGCTCAAGGGTAAATGCGGAATCTGTGAATACAAGCGGGTGTGCGGAGGATGCAGGGCAAGAGCTTATGAGGCCACGGGTGACTGGCTCGCCGAGGAGCCGCTTTGTCTGTATGAGCCCGGAAAAGCAGGCGCAGGAAAAGCTTCATAAGGCAGCCCGGAAACGGCTTCGAAAATCAGCCCGGACAAAAGGAGTGTCCCATGGAAATCAAGCAGATTTTTCTTCCTCAGATGGCTAATTTCAGCTACATGGCAGGCGATATTACCACTAAAACGTGCGCTGTTATTGATCCGGCATTTGATCCAGAAAAAATCATGGCTGAAATCAAAACCGCCGGTTATACCATAACCCATGTCATAAATACCCATGGTCATGCAGACCATACGTCCGGCAACGCAGCCATTTTAAAAGCAACCGGCGCCCGCCTGTGCATCCACCGGGAAGATTCCGCAAGCGTATCCGGGCTGCTTTCCCGTGCAGCTTCCCGTGTGCTGGGAGGCAAGGGGTCGCCCAAAGCCGACTGCATTCTTGAGGACAACGATATTGTTGAAATCGGCGAAAGCCGGCTTAAAGTAATCCATACTCCGGGCCATACCCGTGGCTCCATCTGCATCTATACCCCGGACCATCTGTTTACCGGCGACACACTGTTTGTCGAGGCCGTTGGCCGCACTGATCTTCCAGGCGGATCACATGAACAGCTTTTGTTCTCAGTCCGGGAAAAACTCTATACCCTGCCCGAAGACACCCGGGTCTGGCCAGGCCATGACTACGGCCCCTCCCCCTGGTCCACCATCGGGCATGAAAAGCTAAACAACCCGTTTACATGAACATAAATGGATGCCAGGCAACTCACACCCGATCAAATGGCCGGACAGCGCATCATTGCAGGATTTACCGGCACCGACCTTAGTACGGATCTCAGATATTTAATCGGCACCCTGCAGGTGGGCGGCATTATTTTGTTTTCCAGAAATATTGAAAGCCGCAACCAGGTGCGCAAGCTTTGCTCTGATGCTAAAAATTACGCAAAGGCCTGCGGCCAGCCTCATCTTTTTATTGCCGTTGATCAGGAAGGCGGAACCGTTGCGCGATTAAAAGCCCCTGATTTCACAGAATTTCCCGATGCGGCTCAGATGGCCGGTAAAAAAGACGCAAAAGAATTTGCAAAAGTTACTGCCGCAGAGCTGACAGATGCGGGCATTAACATGAACATGGCCCCTGTAATGGATGTGGCAGATCCCGATGTTGACAGCATCATGGCTCGGCGCTCATTTGGCAATGATCCTGATTACGTTGCACAGCTTGGATCAACTGTTATCCGGCAGTTTCAGCAAAGCCGCATCATGGCCGTTGCCAAGCATTTTCCGGGCATTGGCCGGACTACCCTTGACTCCCATTTAGACCGGCCGGATCTTGGCACCATTGCGGAGCAGCTTTTTTCAAGAGATCTGGTTCCGTTTAAAAAGGCAGTGCATGACCAGGCTGCCGGCATGATGCTTTCGCACATAAGATATACCGGCCTTGACCCTGAATGGCCCGCGAGTCTGTCCGTGGCTGTTGCAGATAATTTACTGCGCGTGCAAATGGGCTATCAAGGTTTGGTTATGACCGATGATCTGGAGATGGGCGCGGTTGAAAAGTATTATGGAATGGACCGGATGATTTCCCGTGTCATTGAGGCAAAGATAGATATTGCCCTTATATGCCGGTCAATGGATAAAATTGAGGCCGCCTTCCGGAGATTCGTTCAGGGGCTGGAAAATGATGAATCATACCGGCGTTCGGCTGAATCGGTTTCCCGGATTCTTTCAGCCAAACGCCGGTA
>JAABTZ010000051.1 GCA_011389605.1 Desulfobacteraceae bacterium | reverse complement strand
CGCCGGTATCTGTAATAGTTCTGACATAGCTCATTTTTATTTCTGCTGCAAAGACTCCAGGGCTTGTTTGCGCTGCTGATCATATTCGGTTTCCGTGATCAGGCCTTCTTCATAAAGCCCTTTTAGATATTCCAGATGAATTCGCACTTCTTTTCTCCGTGTCTCCAGGTCCGCTACAGGAGGTGCAGGCGCGGGAGTCTCCTGCTGCCGGGGTCGGAGACTTTGCTGCTGTTCCACGGCTGGTTCAGGGGCCTGGGCTGCATTAGACGGCCGTGCCTGGGGAGCCGGCTGGTACCCTGTCTGCTGCTGCTGAACTTCCCGGGAAACACCTGCCCTGAGATGATCGGTATTTACCACCAG
>JAABTZ010000490.1 GCA_011389605.1 Desulfobacteraceae bacterium | reverse complement strand
AAGCAGGGATGAACGGAGCGGATGCTTTTTTCCAGGCAGGTCTGTATTTCTGCATTTACAAGGCTGTGTTCTGGGTTGAAGCTGAGTGCGTCTTCATTATCGCATTCGTAAAGCCTTCGATTATCTTTTTTGACACTGCCCCAGGCTTTGGTATCAAGATCCTGCGGTCAACTTGATGCCGCTGGAGCTAAGATAGAATATTGTATCGATTTGGCATTGCAAACATAGTCAGGCGGTGATAAATTTTCAAGCACGGGGCTAAACCCAGCACCTGCTTGGTATAGAAATTGCTTATGCAGTGCCCACTGTTAATGATACATGCTTTTAAAGATAGGCACATAATGAAAACAGGCAGAAAGTGGCACAATTTTTAATTAGAGTTAATAAACTGTTATAATTGAAAATAAACTTCAAAATCAACGAATAAATAGGCTGGGTTCGAGTCCCGTTGGGGTCACCAATAAATAAAGTCAAACACTTATACTCCTTAAAGATTTCTTTTTAAAGGGTTATTTTTATGATTCCCAAAGGCATCTATTTTGTTGTCCCTGCTGACTGAAAGGTTCGACCAATTGGGAACACAAATCGAGTGAGGCCAACATGAATACATCTCCGACGATTCTGACATTGCTGATTTCAGCTCTTGCGGTTATATTTTTTATTACAGGCGGCGCCCCCGCATTGGGTGCCGATACAAGCGCTCCCAATAAAGAAAGCGAGAATAATTTCCGGCAGCAGCGAATGAAAATGATTCGGCAGCAGCTCAGGGCGAGGGGAATTGAAAACCCGGAAATCCTTGCCGCATTTGAAAAGGTCCCGCGGCACAGGTTTGTTCCTGAAAGGCTCAAAAAGTATGCCTACCAGGACCGCCCCCTTCCCATCGGAGAAGATCAAACCATTTCCCAGCCTTATATCGTTGCTCTGATGACCCGGAGCATTGAACCGAAAAAGACCGACCAGATTCTGGAAATAGGCACTGGTTCCGGCTACCAGGCGGCAATACTCGCAGAACTTTCTGATCAGGTCTACACGATAGAAATTATTGAGTCCCTGGCTGAATCGGCACGCAGGGCCTTATCAGAGTCAGGCTATGAAAACGTTTTTGTCAAAACAGGCGACGGCTTCAAGGGATGGCCCGAGCATGCACCTTTTGACGCCATAGTGGTTACCTGCTCCCCGGAAAAGGTACCCGAACCTTTAAAAGATCAACTTGCCGAAGGCGGGCGCATGGTGATTCCGGTCGGCCAAAAATATGATCAGAATCTTGTACTTCTCGAAAAAAAGGAGGGACAACTTATCAAAAAGCAGATTCTTCCGGTTCGTTTTGTTCCCATGGTGGATGAAAAAGGCAGAACCTACTAAGTGCCCATAATGATCATGGCCCACACCGCCCATACGGCATTCCGCAAAGGGGCGTCGTATTACGGAGGATCCTGTGATGACTGAACAGACGATACGGAAATACGTACTTGCCCTGGACCTGGGCAGCAGCGGGCTTAAAACGGCTATCGTTTCAGAACACGGAGAGGTGGTTGCCCGGGCTTACGAAGCATATGACATTATCCGTCTGCCAAACGGTGGTGCCGAGCAGGACGCCGAACTGTGGTGGCAGCTCTGCATGAAGTCCGCCAGGCAGGTCATCGCTGCTGCGAAAGTTCCTGCAGAACAGATTGCAGGAATCTGTTGCGATTCCCAGTATTTTCTAACGGTTCCCGTCAACGAGTACGCCGAACCCATCATGAATGCTGTCTCCTGGATGGATACCCGGGGCGGCAAGTACAATCGTGAGCTGATGAAAGGCTTTCCGTCAGTCCAGGGAATGAGCATCCGCAAGATGATACGGTTTATCCGCCACACGGGAGTTGCACCGACTAATACCGGCGCAGACGCCCTGGCTCACATGCTGGCCATCAAGCATGAACTGCCGGAGGTTTATGCCAGAACATACAAGTTCCTGGAGCCTTCGGATTATCTGACTTCGCGCTTCACGGGACGGATCAGCGCTTCCCAGCACACGGCAATGACCATGATGCTGACTTCCAACCGCCGCTGGGGGGACAGGGAGTACTGCAAACCCCTGCTGAAAATGTCCGGCCTGGATCGGGATAAACTGCCGGATCTGCTGCCCAGCGACGGCATTGTCGGGAAGATAAGGCAGACGGTAGCCGACGAGCTTGGACTTTCCCCCGAAACGCAGGTCATCTGCGGCATGTTCGACAACCAGGCCGCCATTGCCGGTGCCGGAATTGTCGATGCCGGACAGGGCCTGCTGCTGGTCAGTACAACACTTAGTATCAACGGGTACATTGATTCCAAGAAAACCGACATCTTCAGTTCAATCGCCTCCATTCCGGGTTGCCTGCCAGGAAAATACATGCTGCTCTGCGAACAGGGCCTGGGTGGTAAATGCCTGGAATACCATCTTAAAAATATCGTCTGCCACGAAGACCATCTCAGTCTTGGAACCATGCCGGAAGACGCCTACAAACGGTTAAACGAAATGGCTGCGCAGGTCCCTGCCGGAAGCGGCAACACGCTTTTTTTGCCTTGGTTGAACGGATTGTTCGTGCCCTATGAAAACAGGAACGCCCGGGGCGGTTTTTTTAACCTCTCGCTTGAAACCAACCGCTGCCATCTTACAAGGGCTGTGATGGAAGGTGTTGCATTCAACACCCGGGCCGCGATCGGGATGGTGGAGAAGTTCATCGGCCGCAAATACGACAGCCTGCGCTT
>JAABTZ010000489.1 GCA_011389605.1 Desulfobacteraceae bacterium | reverse complement strand
CGACGAACTCGAGGCCCGGAAAAAGACCCTGCAGCAAACAGACGTGGCCCAGCCGGCATTAGGCATGATCAGCCGGATTTATCTGTGCATCCTTGCCCGCCTTAAGGTGGCGGCAAACGCTGCTGCCGGTCACAGCTTCGGGGAACTGACCGCACTTTGTCATGCCGGCAGCCTGAGTCAGGACGATTTCTTAAAACTTGCAGCCGCCCGGGGCCGTTTTATGGCAATGGCCGGAAAAAGCGCCGGTGATCCCGGGCAGATGATGGCAGTGCGTGCCACGGCAGAACAAATCTGTGAATTGATCGAAAAGCACGGGGCAGACGTGGTGCTGGCCAACCGCAACAGCCCCAGACAGCAGGTTTTGTCAGGTCCGGCAGAAGCCATTGAACATATGCAAAAGCTCTGCAGGAAAAACCGGATACTTGCAAAGGTACTTCCGGTTGCCGCGGCCTTTCATTCCCGCCTGGTAACGGATGCGGCCGAACCTTTTCGCGAGGCGCTTGAAGCTGCTGCCTTTCATCCACCCCGAATCCCTGTTTACGCCAACACCACAGCCCGACCTTACCCGGAAGAGCCCGGAGAGGCCCGCCGGCTTCTGGGAGAACATTTGGTCCATCCGGTCAATTTTGTCCGGACAATTGAAAATATGTATGAACACGGGGTCCGCACGTTTCTTGAAGTCGGCCCCGGGGCCGTGCTCTCGGGCCTGGTCCGGCAGATACTTGCCGGCCGTGGCCATGACGCGTTTTCCGTGGATGCATCCACCGGCAGAAATTCTTCGGTGCTGGATACGGCATCGGCTTTGTGCCGGCTTTCATCCCTGGGATTTTACCTGGCCCTGGACCAATGGCCAGCGGAATCTGAATCCGATCAGCCTCCGGATCCGGTATTTCGAGAATCCTGAGCAGCGTTTCCGCAATATGGACAGAACTGGTAATTTTCACTTGTGAGCGGTTCATTGCACGACTTGCAAAAATCCGGTACCGGGCCCAGTTCCACTATGAGCTCGCCTTCGCGCACGGGCACCATCTTTTTGTCCTCTGTGTAATTGGCGGTTTTTAGTACCCTTTTTACAATGCCGTCTGCCGGCGACAATACAGCTTTTTCCTGCTTCATGATAGACAGGTTAAACAACTCCTCGCCCTTTTTGACAACCTCGCCGGGCCGTGCGTAAACCACCCACAAGTCCCCGGAGCTCGGCGAGGCCACATGAAACTGATTTTCCATGTCTGCAATCTCGGCCTGGCCGCTTATTTTTCCTTCCGGTGCCCGGATCTGGACTTCAAAAGTTATAATCTCTGAGTCCAGCAGGTAGCGCACTATGCTAATGCCGCTTCTGCGTGGCTTTGAGATATCTAGGATTACCATTTTGTGGGGTTTTCCCTGGCTGTCGGCAAATTCAAGATCCTGGCGTGGCTCCAGTCCCTCAAACCACACATCCAGGGGCAAAGTATTTGGATCCGCGTATTTTTTCTGAAACTCAAAGGTTTTTAAGGCATCACCAGGGTGGTTTAAATACAGCACCAGTTCTTCCGAGGTAGGCATCCGTTTGATACGGTTTCGCAACGTAAGTGCTTCTTTTTCAATATCTATCTCGTCAAGTGCGTCTAAAGGCGATGCTTCGGTCCGGTCCTGAAGGGCCCGGCGGTATTCGGTGCCGAAAACGCTTTTATACACCCAGTCCGGAGGAAAACCCTGGGGAAGACGCCCGTATTTGCCCAAAAGCAGATCACGGAAGGCATCGTTGCTGTCCTGGTAGAGTTTTAAGCGATCTTTTTTCACCTGGTCGGAAAGTTTGTCTTCTGGGCTGTTTGCCACGGCTTCAAGCACTTCAAGCATGCGGCGAACGTGATGTTCCCCGCCGCGCTTATACGCCCCTGTCACAGCCAGAAACGCTGTGTTCCAGGTTATCTGGGAGCCCGGGGTCACGTCGTGATAACGCACTATCTTGCGCGTGCCTGCAAGGAACCGGAGCATATGGGGCAGCAGCCGTATATAGCCCTGCTTCATGGCCCCTTCCTGGGAAGAGGATGTGGCACCTCCCGGCATTCCGTGTTCCACCACATCATAGTCTATGCCCTTGAAGTGCGGGGAGCAGTAACGGTCATAATACGGCATGATTTGCTTTAACACAAAGCCGCAGTCCCGGATCATGTCCCGGTCCAGACTGGTTTGAAGGCCGAGTTCGTCTTCCATGTAGGCCGCTGTTGACAAAACTTCGCCCTGGCCGTACCAGCGTACAGATGCCCCAATAGCAGTATCCACTATATGAGCACCCGCACTTGCGGCCGCCCCAACTGCGGGGACAAACAACCCATCGGTGTAATGCCTGTGGTAGTGGATCACCAGCTCGGGGTATTTTTCCCGGACGGCGGTTACAAGCTCTCTCATAAAGCGCGGGGGACAGACTCCTGCCATGTCTTTTAAACCAAGTATTATCATGGAGGCTGCCCGGTTTTTGTCAACACCCGCTGCCCGGGCGCTCATTTCAAGGATTTCTTCGGTTACACCAAGATAATGGGCCACAGTAAAACCCGGTGCCCAGGAAAGGGAAACCGCAGGCTCGAAAATGCATTCATTCCCGGATAAGACAACTTCCGCAAAGGGGCGCATATTATCAACATGGTTGAGAAAATCAAAACACCGAATCACGTCGTAGTGCTCGCAGATCATCTCGCCGGTTTTAAGCATCAAAGACTTTGGCTGGGGCTTGTAGCCAAGCACATTGGTTGAT
>JAABTZ010000488.1 GCA_011389605.1 Desulfobacteraceae bacterium | reverse complement strand
CTTTACTGTGCCACCCGGGTGCGCGGCCAGGTAACCTGTTTTGAAAATCCCTTTTGCGCCCGCGTTTTTCAGTATCTCTTTGGCCCGCTCGTATCCGCGATTCAGTTTCTCTTTTTCATTCTTACCCAGAAGCTTCCTCAAGCCGCCCCTGTCGGTTAAACTCCCACCTAATTCATCTCTGGCTTTAACCATGATCTGGAGTGTTCTGGGACGGGAAAACATCCTATGTGGCTTGAAGACGGCCGCCGCAAACATGGCCGTTGTCGCCGCCGGATGAGACATGTCCGTCATCATATAGCCTTCGTCCGGCAGATGAACGCCGCATGACATCGGGATTTCGCTGGGAGGCACATCAATGTCTTTCAAGGTGCCACGCACGCCGATCAAGGGATCAAAAAAGAAATTGTATCCCGCCCTCTCAAATCCGCTGGCACGCAGGATAAGGGGCGAACCTATTCCCCCGGCTGAGATGACTGTTGTGGGAGAGAAAACTTCGGCAACCTTTCCCTTCTTTCTGTATTGGACCCCGACAGCGCTTTTCCCTTCGAAAATCACCTTGGTCACTTTGGCCCGATCGATCAGTTCGGCTCCATGGGCCAGGGCCTGGTCAATATACATTCTCGCGCTCCATTTTACACCGTAGGGATCGCCATAATGGCTGAATGGAAAGTCAGTTTGCCAGCGGTCCTGATACATATATTTGTCCAGCTTCTGCCAGTTATAGCCAATATCCTGGGCACTTTCCTGGATCCGTCTGGACATAGGACCTATCATCTCATCTTTGAGCGGTGCAACCGGTAGTTCATTACGCACTTCCTCGGCCTCTCTGGTAATATCGACACCGTAACGCTTGAGCATCTCAAAAGGGATAGGGAAACAGGTAGCATAATAATGGACACTGCTTCCCCCCACGGAGATCCCCCGCACCATCCCCAGTAACTGCCGGGTGATTAACATACTCCGGCCCGGTAAAAGCAAAGTCTTAGCCCCATACCAGAAGCTTCCCGTTAAAGGATGGTTATCTCCCCACTCTAGAATGAGAACCTTTTTGTTCTTCAATGATAATTCTTTGGCCACGGTTGCTCCACCGGGACCGGTGCCCACGACAATAAAATCAAAATCTTTACCCTGCTCATTTTTCATGCCCCCTCCGTCTTTCCAAATCAATATATTATCCTCGGCCTCATGCCAAAGTCTGATGGAACCGTAAAAAGTCCAATATCTGCGTTACGCGCGATTTTTCAGAATTCCACGTACGGCTAAGTACTCTGCATTCTTCAAAATCGAGCAAGCCTTGATCTTGAACTTTTTACGGCGCCATCCAAAAACTTACTTTTTACGAGAACATCAATTTTGGTTCATCCGGGAAATGTCGGGATGGATTATGAATACAATGTGATCGGATACGCTTCGCGTTTTCAAAAGGTAAATACCGCTAAGAGATACCCAACAAAAAAAGCCGGACTACCATAAATATGGCAGTCCGGCTGTCTTGAAGAAGAAGTGCAGCGGAAACAGGTGTCGGTAAGACCCGTAACTTTCCGCCCCAACCTCACGATTGGTTTGGCTTTGTCATAGAATTAAGTATACCCTTAAAAAGGTGGATGTCAAACTCTTTCGGATGCCGCGCAAAAAGCTAAATGATGCGGATAAAGCCCGTCATTTTATGCACCTGGATTTTATCGGCCAGAGATCCGTCTTTTGTCGTAATTTCGGCTACGAAATGGCCGTCTTGCTCGGAAATCTCCCCGAGCATCAGGTTGGGGTTGCCGTCCTGGCGAAGGTAATTGTTTACTATGAACTCAGCCTGCTTTTTGTCCAAGGGAGTCCGGTCGTATCCCATGGCACGTTTCGGGCCTTCCGACATGCTGCACATCGGGCAATACCAGCCCTGGTTCAATTCCGCCCCTGCCTGACCGCTCATGTCCTGCATATAGTGGTAATCATTGGTCGTTTTTCCACGATTCTGTGCGGTGGCCGGCAATGCAATCAGGATCAATGCGATACACAACGGAACAACGGTCAAAAGTTTTCGATCAAACATAGCTCCTCCTTATTGTTCTTCTCCTTAATGTTCTTACCTTTTGATGGCCACAAAATAAATTCTGGACAGCCGGCACGAAACTGGCGGAACAACGGGTTGCCATTGTGTCCACGGCCGGGCTTCATAAAAGAGGCGACAGGCCGTTTCAGGGCATAGAGGGCGATTATCGGATTATTCCGGGCAGTACTATGGCAAATGAACTGGTGATGAGCCATGTCTCCACCAATTTCGACCGGACCGGCTTTCAGCAGGACTGGAACGTGGCCTTTCCCCTGGATCGTCTCCGGGAACTTGCCGACGAGGGCATTATCGGAAGCGTGGCAGATTATCATTATTCGTTTATGGGGGCAGCCGATCCTTCGCAGATGGCTTCCCATGCCGAAAACCTGGCTCAACTGCTGAAAGGAGACGGGGTGAACGCGGTGCTTCTGGTGCCTGTCTGACCGTTTTGCACGCGCGCCGTAGGCGCGCTCGCGCACTATCTCGAGCGGGAATCCATCCCCACCACGCAAATCAGCCTTATTTAAGAACACACAGAAAAGATTCGCCCGCCGCGGGCCCTGTGGGTGCCGTTCGAGCTGGGGCGGCCTTTGGGCGTTCCGGAGAATGCCCAATTCCAGAAAAAAGTGCTGCGGTCGGCCCTGGAACTCCTCGAAGCTGAACAAGGCCCCGTATTGGCGGCTTTTGAGGAAGAT
>JAABTZ010000487.1 GCA_011389605.1 Desulfobacteraceae bacterium | reverse complement strand
ATTTCAGATGGGGCCGTAAAAAGTTCAAGATCAAGGCTTGCGCGATTTTGAAGAATGCAGCGTACTTAGCCGTATGTAAAATTCTTCAGAAATCGCGCGTAACGCAGATATTGGACTTTTTACGGTGCCATCAAGCTTAGAAAAAGCTAATCAGGAGGCTCACAGGCGTTTTCACAAATCCTTTTCAGGGCTGAATCCATGGCGGCTACGTCGAATGAATCCGGATCGATGGTGCGCATCATGCCAAGCCCCAGGCCCAGCGCCAGCAGGATTACCGGCAGCTGGTCGGTAAGCTCGGCATCAAGCTCGTTGTCATCTACACCCTGTTTAAGATAGCCGCTGATAAAGGATCTCAGATTGCTGTAAAACTTTTTTATAATATCTGCGCACCTGGGGTTAGTTTGTGCCTGGGCAAAATAATTGATAAGCAGAAGAAAAAAATCAGGGTTGTCCACGGGTACAAACGTTATATTTTCCAAATGTGCAAAGAGTTTATCCCTTGCAGAATCAAGGGGTGCCATGGTCTCTATTACCTGGTCATTGGATTTGCGGAAGGTTTCCTTTAATACCTGCAGCAGAATATCCTGCTTGTTTGCAAAATAGTGGTAAATTACCCCGGTGCTCACCCCTGCCTCGGCTGCCACGTCCTTTATTGAAAGCCGGAGCACTCCTTTTTCAACAATGCATCTGCGGGTTGCGGCAATAACCTGTTCCCGCCTGATTTTCTCCATTCCGACTTTTGGCATATGTTTTTTACGCTTTCTACCCGCTTGGTTTACAAAATGTCCGGCAAGGCCCAACATGCCTTTTCCTAAACTGAGCGTTTCAAATTTTTAAATATTGACGGCTTCGTAAAAAGTCCAATATCTGCGTTGCGCTTCATCCCTCGGAATTTCACGTACGACTAAGTACGCTGCATTCCTCGGGATTTTGCGCGCCTTGATCTTGAACTTTTTACTTTGCCGTCCGAAATCGACTTTTTACGAGATCATCAAATATTTTGTTTCAGATATAATGTAATCAGTTTAGGCTTTTATATCCCTGATTTGGCCAGAGCGTCAAGGCAACATTTTTATCATGCCTCAATCGAATCAATTTAGGTGTCAGGAGTCGTGCATTTTAACATAAGCACCTATGTCAAACTTGCGTTCCAGACCAGCTGCGTTCATGTACCGGATTTTGCCGAAAACCGGACGCTGTTTCCAGGCCCTGTCATGGCAGCCAAAACACCACGCCACCCCTGCAAAGCCGCTGGGATCACGGCCGTCGAGCTCATAGCGATTATTTAAAAAAAGCATGGTTTCAAAGGCCTGCTCCGGCCCGGAGGACCATTCAATGATCTTTTTACCCCAGTACATCCGCATGTAATTGTGCATTTTACCGGTACTAACCATTTCCATTTGAGCGGCATTCCAGTATGGGTCATGGGTGGCGGCCGCCTCAAGCTCCTCTGTTGTATACAGCCAGGAACGCTTATCTGCTCTGTGCTCATCAAGGCTTTTTTTGGCCCAGACAGGCACCGCGCTTTCATATATGTCATAGCCGGGATTGTAATATGTGAAATTTACGGCAAGCTCCCTTCTTACAACCAGCTGCTCAATAAAAGCATCTTTTGCTTCCTGTGATACATCAGCACGGCTTACCTGTAAGACGATATCAACTGGCGAAATCTGTCCAAAATGAAGATACGGGCTTAAATCAGACTGGCATCCGGCAGTAGGATCTCTTGCCAGTTTCGGGTAATTTTCAAGCTTTTTCTCAATAAAAAGACAAAGCCTGTCCCGGGCATGATTCTGGCCCCCTGTATATGGTAGAACTTTGTCAGTTGAAGCTTTTTGAAAATTTGCCTTGCGGCACAATTTGTCAGGATCGATTGCCGGTGCCGGCTCAAGGGGCCATTGACTGTCTTGTGCCTGTTGGGGTTCATCTGCAAAATCAAGAAAGCCATTGAGTTTCTTCATGATCCTGGGCCGCAAAGTGCGGGCTGCTGTTTCCTGCTTATCCGAGGCCGCGGCAACGGGCACCACAACATCGGTTTCAATTACTGTAAACGGACATAATAGCCTGTCTGCAACCTGTTGGCGCCATTGGCGTTGAATTCGCAGATACCCGGCATCTGTGACTACCCAGGATGCCCGATCGGCAATTTCAAGCACCCCGGAGACCATGTCGCCTGTTTTCATCACAAATGATATATTCAATCCGGCCAGAGACTGCCGGACTTCTTCCAGACCCTGGAGCATGAAGCGGTAATGCCTGAATTGTGCATCCGGAAAATCAGGGATCAGCACAAAGCCTACCACCAGGGGAAGCCGCATATTCCCTGCCTTGCCTGCAGCAAAGGCTAAGGCGTGATTGCAGCGTGTGCGCTGGGCCTGCTGCATCCAGTAGAGAACATATCTGCCATTTGCCGGCGGGACCCCTATAAAATTGCGAATTCGGTCTTTGTGAATCATATACTCTCCCAAATTTTTTCAATTGGGTATAAGTACAACAAGCAGATAAAAAGCACAATACCGGGTCAGGCCTTTGCCGGGGAAGCATAAAAACAACGTTTAAACACTTTAACTTTGTTTTTAATTATGTTAAAATAGCATTTCCTTTTTTCAGTTATTCGTCAAACCCATTATTGATGGCACCGTAAAAAGTCCAATATCAGCGTTACACGCGATTTCTGAAGAATTTCACGTACAGCTGAGTACGCTGCATTCTTCGAAATCGCGCAAGCCTTGATCTTGGA
>JAABTZ010000486.1 GCA_011389605.1 Desulfobacteraceae bacterium | reverse complement strand
CAAAGTAAAAAGTTCAAGATCAAGGCGCGCAAAATCCCGAGGAATGCAGCGTACTTAGCCGTACGTGAAATTCCGAGGGATGAAGCGCAACGCAGATATTGGACTTTTTACGAAGCCGTCAATATTTATTTTATTCACCATCATCACCCCGAAGGAGGGGATCATGAAAAAAATTCTTCTGCCGGCAGACGACTCAATCTACACTGTTCAGGCCATGCAGTACATGGCCACCATGGCCCCGGTATTTCAGGACGCCGGTTACATACTTTTTTATGTTCAGCCCAAAATATCGGATTACATCCGGGAAGAATCCCAAAAAGACCCTAAAGCCATGGAAGAACTCAAAAAATTCAATCACAGAAACGAAGCCCTGGGAAAAGAGCTTCTGGAGGATCTGAAAAAACGGATGATGCGCATGGGCGTGGCTGAAGACAGAATCACTGTATCCACCCGGAAAAGCCGGGAAGGAAGAGCTAAAGACATTATTGAAGAAGCCCGCAAAGAATCTGCGGATGCCATCGTAATGGGGCGCAGGGGCGTTTCCAGGTTTGCCGACACATTTATCGGAAGCACCACTAAAAACGTCATCGAACACAATCCGGACATTCCCGTATGGATGATCGGCGGTGAACCCGCATCCAAAAACATTCTTCTGGCCGTGGACGGCTCTGTGGATTCGGCCAAAGCCCTGGATTATCTTTTGGATATGCTCCGGGAAAATCCTGATGCGGACCTGACCCTGTTGCACATACAGCCCTCGTTAAAAGACAGCTGCGGTATCGACTTTGCGGAAAAAACCGATTCAGGCGATGAAGAGGCTTTTGCCAAAGTAATTGAAAAAGCCGGCCGCCAGTGCATTGACAATTTCATGGAACTTGCCCGGCGCAAGATTGAAGAAAAGAAAATCAGCGAAAACCGGCTGAACCTCAAAATTGTCCCGGCCCGTTTTGATGTGGCCGGGTCGATTCTGGAAGAATTCAAAAATCAAGGCCACGGAACCCTGGTCATTGGCAAGCGGGGGATGAACAAACGGTTTTTCATGGGCAGTGTTTCCAATCACCTGATCCGGCACATGAAAAACGGCGCATTGTGCATTGTTCCGTAAACATTTATAGCAGCACCAGGCCGCAGAGGCTGGACATGCCAGTAACCGCCCCGGCGCCGTTGTCGTGGACAACATTTTTAAATGGCCATCCGGCTGCCTCGTATAGCTTTGCCACGTTGATGCCGAATCCGGACATGGACTGCCGGGCCCGGTCCGGGTTCCGGCATTGGCCGCTTTCCCCGATGACCCGGCATTCCAGAAAGTCCCGGCAGAAAACCTTTTTGCAGGAGTTTCCGGCATATCCCCGTGCCCCGGAAAAACCCATTTTGACAGCTTCCTGTTCGATTCGTGCCGCGGTTTCATGCAGGAGCTGGAACAATTCCCGGCCCTGGCCGGAATACAGGATTGAAGACGGAACCTCGATTTTAAAAAAAATCGCGAAATCCACTGTTTCAAGCCGTTTGCGTATGGCTTCAGGCCCTCCCACATGCGGGGGGCAGCTTTTGGAAAGCCCGTAATTAATGCACCTGGGCCGGGTGCATTTTTCCGCCAGGCCGTCTTCGACCACTATTTTATCCACCGGTATGAGCACGGCATCCGTGGCCCCAAAATCCGTTGCCACCCGGAGAAGTTTCTGAAGAGTTGCAGTTGTCCTATTCGATTGCATATATTTGATGCTCCCGTAAAAAGCTTTTTACACCGTCGGAACAATGTTTCTGTATGAGTAAAGCCCAGCTGGCAGAATCATTTTTTGGCTTTTTTCACTGTGATGATTAGTTTATTATTATGGATAAAAAAATAAAAGATTACAAATATTTTTTAAAAGACACCATCCGGAAACAGACGGATTTTTCGCAAACCGCCCAGTCCAGGGGAATTGCGCCGCCGCCGATTCAAAAGCGGTGTACTGCTGATGCCGAAAAAATTTCCCTGCCCGCAAGCCGGGAGTGGCAAACCATTCAGCCGGTTCCCCTGGCGGATGCGATTGCCCGCAGGCAGTCGCGACGGGCTGCCACCAAAGGCGATCTCCAGCTTTCAGAGCTGTCGTTTCTCCTCTGGGCCACCCAGGGCATCCGCCAGCAGGCCGGCCCTTACAATGCCCTTCGCACGGTGCCGTCGGCCGGCTGCCGGCATGCAATGGAAACCTATATCGCGGCATTCCGGGTGCAGGGTCTGCAAAAGGCCATTTACCGGTACCTGCCTCTGGACCATGAACTTGTCAAAGAAAAAGAGCCCGCCAACCTGGAACAGATTGTTACCCGCATGGCCATGGGCCAGTCCTTTGCCGGAAAAAGCGCGGCCACGTTCATCTGGACCACAATCCCGGCGCGAATGGAATGGCGGTATGCCGAGGCCTCCTACAAGGTCATCGCCCTGGATGCCGGCCACGTCTGCCAGAACCTGTATCTGGCCTGCGAAGCTGCAGGCTGCGGCACCTGCGCCATAGCCGCCTATGACCAGGAATATTGCGACAAAATCCTTGGCATTGACGGCCAGCAGGAGTTTACCATCTACATGGCGCCGGTGAGCAAGATATGACGGTTCCGTAAAAAGTCCAATATCGGCGTTACGCGCGATTTCTGAAGAATTTCACGTACGGCTAACTACGCTGCATTCTTCAAAATCGCGCAAGCCTTGATCTTGAACTTTTTACAAAACCTTCTAAAAGCGACTTTTTACGAGTGCATCAAGATATA
>JAABTZ010000485.1 GCA_011389605.1 Desulfobacteraceae bacterium | reverse complement strand
ATGCAGTGCAGCCAGAATGGAAGAAGATGCAATGCGCTTGGTCTCGTGAAGATGGCAGAGATGGGCCTCCGGGTTCGGCATGGCATCGAGGATCATGGCAAAATAGCGATACACATCAGCGGCATTGGCCGAACCGTCATGGTCCGCGTGCTCGATATCATGCGCCCCGATCTGGAACCAGCGCTTCGTGAACTCCACGGCGTCTTCCAGCTTCGTGGCGCCGCTGATTGGGCTGCCCCAGATAGTGCTTACCGTGCCACACATCTTGATGCCAACGTCACGGGCCTTCTGGATGCACCTCTCGGCTTCACGCCAGTACTGACTAAGGGTGGTGCCGGAATTGGCAAAATGATGTTCCGGGTCGGTGGAGACCATCATGAGAATCCGGTCCGGCCCGAAGCCCTTCTGATTCATTTCAAGGGCCCGATCCACAGCGGACTCCCGAATGGTCACGCAAGTCAAAACGACATCGTTGTCGATGTCAATGCCCTTTCGCGCGGCCCGCTGCCGAAATTTTTCGCTACGCAGGGACTTCATGACTTCTTCAGCATCGGTGAACTGGGGCGTTGTGCCTGGAGATCCCAGGTTGGTCACTTCAAGCTCCCGGCACCCCGCCAGGATCATCTCCTGGCCGTAGAAAATCTTGGCCCGGGTGGAAATGAACTTTTCTTCATGCTGGAAACCGTCGCGAATGGTGATATCCCCGATTCGCACTTTCCTGGGCATTCTTGGAAAAATCTTCCAGTAATCATATTCCGTTGCCATTCGTTTTCTCCTTTTTTTGGAAAGTAAATCGCGTCATTGCCTTCTCCGGCAGCAGTGAACTGTTCTGATGAATACGCCCTGGCACAAAAAAAGGCCGCTGCCCATTTCATGAGAAACGAACAACGGCCTTATCTTTTTCCCGCTCCCATCACCAAGGCGACGGGCCCGTTCCAACGCTAAAGCATATGTTATAAAACTTTCAACCTTTCGGAAAATCGTGCTTCACACCATTAAGCCGACAGGTTGAACTGAAAATATTTCACTTAGACCCAGTTGTCAAGCATTTTGATTTATTCTCAAGAAAATCTGGCTGCCTTGCTTTTTCTCGCCTATTTCCTATCGAGCCAGCATTGCATGGGTCTTTGTTAACCACGACAAATATTCGGGGCTGATCACATATTGGAGCGTGATTTATATTATGCTCTCTTATGATCGTAACCAAATAAGACTGGGTGTTCAAAATTATCGTCTTCTTTCTGACTTGAGGTGGAGGTTTCCCACCATGTCGATACCTATTTCGTTATTTCATCTATCTTATTTATATACAGGCGGGGATGATAGGGTAAAAAGAATTATCCGCTCCCCCGTAACCGTGCTGATATCCGTGTGCAGACTTTTAACGGGTACGTTGAGGATGTCCTGGACCGCCGCTTCCAAAAGTGGGCGACCCTGCTCCAAGAGGGATATGCGAAGGCGCTTGATCAACTCCCTGCCGTTCTTTCGGTCTGCAGATTCGGATAACTTCAATTCAGCCTGGGTCAGCACGTTCTTGAGCCTTACCAATACCATATCATCAATGATATATGCCTTGGTTTCTAAAGGACCGCGGCCCATATATTCCTTTTCAAACTTTATTACCGCATTGCAAATCTCGGCTTCAAGTTCACCTCTAGTTTTTTTCAATTTATCCCTTCCTTGTGAATCCCAATTTACTGATGGTGTCATTCCCGCCTAATCTCTTCATGTGCATCATCGACAGGCCAAAGAAATCATAACGTTCTCAACGTATTGTTCACCAATGGTTCAATGTCACCGGAGGTTGTGATTTTATCCATATCATCTGATTCAGATTGTTTGGCAAAATAAAGACCCCACCTCCGCTGAATAGTCATCCAGAAATCTGCCGAAACCTCAAATCTCAGAACAATTCAAGGTAATATTGACAGAGATTTGCGGAAATAGATATACATTGCGCAGTTCTGAATATTATATAATTTCAGCATATAATTTAAACTCTCAATTGGACGACATGTAAATCTAATTTTGGAAACATTACAAGCTATCTCAAAATAATCTAACACCCTCTGGCGGCGTTGTGAGGCTCTTCAAAATGCTCACATATTACCTATATGTCCCGTTTTTTTATCGCCTCACGCCTTGCCAGCGGGCGCGATCTTTTTTTTGAGATAGCTTGTAGTAATTGCGGGAACAAGACTGTGGTTCGCTTATCTCACAGCACCTGCCCTTGTATGTTATGCGATTCGTTTTGCATGTTTCAGGATCATCGCACTCGTTCCCACGTGAAATCCAGCTTGGATACCACTGGCCCCTATATCGGGATCTCTGTGAGCTAAAGGAGATGACAGCAGCACAACAAAAACGCTAAACAAAGCAATGAAGAAATTTTCCAATATTGCCTCATGAAATTATGAAACCGAACAAGTAATATACTGCATGCCTCGCTTCATATCATCAAACAGCGAGCAGATGTTTTCTGTATAATTCAAAAAGATTATTAAATATCATTCTTAGATGTATATTTCAACAGGCTTGAGGCGAGCACTGCGGATAGCCCCTCCAGTAATCCGAATTCCGGCCCGGGACAGGATTGCCAGATTCAAGGTGCATTTTTCGGGAGGCCTGGGAATATTGCCTGGGCTGGCAAGTTATGTTGTCAGTTGAGTTATGTTGCGAGATTTTTAATTTCCTCCCGAAATTATCGGAAATAAGTAACTGGAAACCGCCCGCCATTTTCTTCTCTT
>JAABTZ010000484.1 GCA_011389605.1 Desulfobacteraceae bacterium | reverse complement strand
AATAACCCTCAGGAAGTAACTGAGCATTTGAGTCCATGAGAAATCGGTCAATGAGATGTCTGAACCTTCTGTTGCTGGCATTGTCCGGCGTTCTTCACCCCGCTGCTGCCATGGCCACCTGGGTTATGGATCCGGAGCCGGGTATATCTGATATCACTGCGTTTGAATGCTTTTTTTCTGCATTTTTATTAGTTGTAACGGGTTGTTTTTTAATGTGGATACGGCCGGGCCTGCATAGTTTTCCGGAGGTTTTTAGCAATGGCCTGGCATGGTTGAAAAAGATGATGGGACGTGCACCTGAAAAGGACGATGTTCCCTTTGAGTTATCTGAATTCATCGTGAGAAGCCGGAATACAATGAAAAACCTGCCGCCGGGCTATCAGCGCCTGTATCAAGGCCAGTCCCAAAGTGAAGCATCTGTTTTCGTCAACCGTGAAAAAGAGTTGGCCTTGATGGGGCGTGCTTATGAAAACTGGAACCGCGGCTGCTTTATCACCTGCGCTGTTATCGGGGAAAAGGGCAGCGGTGTGACATCTCTGCTCAATCGCTTCCTGCTGGATCTTGAGCCAGGTATCCAGACAACCCGGTATACGCTGAACGAGAAAGTTTATACGCCGGAAAAGTATTTCATGCTTTTTAATCGACTGTTTCAAACGGATGATATCCAATCCAACGAATCGCTTATTCAAAGCTTGAATGAAGCGCAAGGTAAACGAATCATTGTTCTGGAAAATCTGCAGCACATGTTTCTAAAAAGGGTCAGCGGGTTTGACTGCATGAAAATGCTCTTTGAAATTATGGTTCATACTGCCTCAAAAGTTTTCTGGGTCGGTACGTGGACGCCGCATTCCTGGGACTACCTGGACAAGACGATAGCTATTTCCAGTTTCTTTACCAACGCTGTCCGCCTTGAACAGATGCCGGATGATTCTGTACGGATAATTATTACGGAGTGCGGGCACCTGGCCGGCTACCGGCATTGTTTTGCTGCACCAGCGGAGAAGGTAGAAAAACGATCATTTCGAAAGCAGGAAGCGCATGACAAGTCGTCGGGCATGGAGGATGCTTTTTTTACTGGCTTGAATCGGCTTGCAAACGGAAACATCAGCCTTGCACAATTTTACTGGCTGTGTGCGGTCATTGGCGTGGATATACAGTCAGTACCGCAGTCAGTGGAAGTTGGGGCCATTGGAAGGCTTGATTTCTCATTTGTCAGAAGCCTCTCCGGAGACGCTTTGTTTGCTTTGCAAACCTTGCTTCTGCACGATGGATTGACCTTGGAGGATTTTGCCCTGGCCATGAACGAGCCGGAAAGCGTTTCCCGGAATCTTCTGATGCCCATGCTTGAAAAGGGTCTGTTGATCCGCCCCCGGCAAAAATTCAATATCAACCCGATGATTTATCAATATGTGACGGCATATCTGACGTCACGGAATTTTATTCACTGAACAAGGGGTCTGGCATTGAAGATTGTGGGACTTTTCATGCGCGTGGTTTTGCTTTTTTTGTTCTGCAGGATTCCCGTTGCATTTGCAGAAGCGTCCGAGAGTGTAGGATGGCCGGCGGGTTTGCTCGTTTTTATCTCGTTTGGCAATATTTTTTGGACCCTTGTTCTGCTTGGGGGCGGATATGGGTTGATCCGTTTCATTGTCCGGATTTTAGAGCTGATTGCAGAGCGGACCGCCCGGTTCCGAATAACGATAAAAAGCCTTATCCCTATTGTGCGGATAGTCATCTGGGCTGTCATCATCCTGATTGTTGTCAAGGGGATATATGATCCGCCAATAGAAATGCTGCTGGCCGGAGCCGCTTCGGTTGCCATCGCCGTTGGCCTGGCATCCCAGGATCTTCTGAAGAATGTGTTTGGCGGCTTGGTGCTATTGTTCGAGCGACCTTTCCAGGTGGGCGATAAAATAGAAGTGGCCGGTCATTATGGGGAGGTCGCCGCAATCGGCCTGCTTACCACCCGTATTGTCACCCCTGACGACTCAATGGTTTCCATTCCAAACATGGAAGTAATGAACAGCCCTGTTTCCAATGCCAATTCCGGAGAGTTGGACTGCCAGGTCGTTGCGGAAATTTATCTCCCCATTGACGTAGACACCCAGAGGGTGCGCAAACTGGCCATCGAAACCGCCCAGGTGTCAAAATACATTTATTTGAAAAAGCCCATTGTGGTTTTATTTTTCAATGAGATGTACCAGCGTAAATCGTATCTGAAAATGCGGCTTAAAGCCTATGTGATGGACATTCGATATGAATTCCAGTTCAAAAGCGACATGACCGAAATTCTGATACGGGCATTGATCAACAATGGGATTGTCTCGGCAATGGACCTGGAATAAAGGGTCAGCGGAAAAAAGAGCCGGCCTCCAATCCGGCATGATGGTTTTTCAATCCGTGTCGCCTTTTTATAAGAGGAAAAAACGCGCCATGTATTTCAATACGACCGACGAAAGTATTCAGCTGCAGGAAATTCGTGAAAATATGGCGTATTTGCATAAGTGTTTCACGGATATGCTTTATGACCTCGGAGAAGAATCGGTCGTCGGGCATCTTGAAGGACGCCGTGATGCCGCGGCTGAACCGGTCAAGGTCAGCAAAGCGTTTTCCATTTACTTTCAGTTTATTACGATTGTGGAGGAAAATGCTGCTGTTCAGCTGCGCAGAAAACTTGAAAGCGAGCATGGTTTTGGAAGGATTTCAGGACTTTGGGGAAGAATTTTACTGGATTTGAAAAAAAGTGGCATCA
>JAABTZ010000483.1 GCA_011389605.1 Desulfobacteraceae bacterium | reverse complement strand
CGGGTGGACATGGTGGCGATCATGATGACCGTTCTGCTGCCGATTTTGGGCTTGGTAACGCCCAAAGAGGCCTTTTCCGGGTTCAGCAGCAACGCGGTGATCTCCATTATTGCCGTGATCATTATCGGGGCGGGCCTGGACAAGACCGGTATTATCAATCGCGTCGTACAGCCGATTGTCCGCCTTGCGGGAAACAGCTCCTCAAGGGTGGTAATCGCCATGGGGGCGACGGTCGCCGTAATTTCAAGCTTCATGCAGAATATCGGGGCGGCCGCCTTGTTTTTACCGGCTATCCGAAGGATCAGCAAATCCATGAAGATGCCCTTGTCGCAGCTTCTCATGCCCATCGGTTTTTGCGCTATTCTGGGGGGTACGCTTACGCTCGTTGGATCATCCCCGGTCATCTTGTTAAATGATTTGATCCTGCCCTATGGTCTCGAGCCGTTCGGTCTTTTTGATGTCACCCCGATCGGGGCGGCCCTTGTAGCGTCGGGAATTGTATTTTTTATATTCATGGGCCGTTTTGTCCTTCCCAAGGGGGAGGCATCTTCTGAAAAACAGGAAGAGGAAAATGACTCGACATTGGGTTACGAGAACCTGGGAGAAGTCTATGAGCTCTATGCGCCGCAGGGTTTCAATCAGTTTCGCGATCCTCTCATGGTCAAGCATTTACGGGACAAGCACCATGTCAATGCCGTGGCATTTTCCGGGCGGGATCGGGTCAAAATGACGACCTTGCCGCCGGATTTCGAGATCCGTGGCGAGAGTTATCTGGCGGTTTTCGGTAAGAAGGAAAATGTGAAGGAGGCGGCCGAGGAAAACGGTCTGGAGCTTAGGGACGAAATAAAGCTTTTCAAAGAATATCTGAATCCCGAGGTGTCGGGAATCATAGAAGCGGTTGTGGGGCCTCGATCCGAATTCATAGGCAAAACCTTGCGGGATGTGCATTTCTGGGAGCGCTACCAGGTCAACCCCGTGGCTATTTACCGATCCAACCAGGTATTTCACAGCGGCTTGTCGAGCATGGAACTTCATCCCGGTGATTTGCTGGTGCTGGAGGGGACCTGGGACCGGTTCAAGATTCTGGAGGAGCGCCACAAATTTATTTTCACCACGCCTGTGGGAGAGGTGATGAAGCCTAACAAGGCGATGATTGCAGGCTTCTGGCTGATGGTGGCCCTTGTCATGATTGCCGTATTTAAAATGCAGCTTTCCGTGTGCCTGATGACCGGCGCATTCGGCATGATTTTATTCCGGGTGCTGAATATCGACGAGGCCTACGAAGCGGTGGACTGGCGGACCGTCTTCCTGCTGGCCGGCTTGATTCCACTGGGGATCGCGGCGGAAAAATCGGGCGCTGCGGCTTGGATCGCCCAGACGGTGCTCGGCATCATAGGTGATGTTTCACCGGTGGGGCTCCTTACGGCAATAGCGGTATTGTCAACATTCTTCACCCTGGTCATATCCAATGTGGGGGCAACGGTTCTGCTGGTGCCCCTTGTGGTGAACATGGCCCTGGAAACCGGTACCGATCCCCGAATGGCCGCCCTGGTGGTGGGAATTGCCACCTCCAATTCCTTCATTCTGCCCACCCATCAGGTAAACGCCCTCTACATGGGGCCGGGAAGATATCGCAGCATTGACTATATGAAAGCCGGCGGCTTGATGACGATTATATTCATTGTCGTGCTTATCGCCGTTTTGGTCTTGTTTTACGGGGTTTGATGGGGACGCGGCATAGGCGGCCCAATAATAATGATTATATGTGAAAAAGGGGATATAAAATGTCAACGGTTGCGATTTTGTCCAAATACCTCAATGAAAGCCGGGAAATTGCCGAGCAGACTGCTTTCAAACTGGGATATCCGCTGGTTACGATGACGGACCTGGTAAAAGCGGCGGCAAAAGAAGGCAATGTGTCTGAAAGCGAATTGTCCAAAGTCTTGACGGACATTACGCTATATCATCACTTGTTTCGAAAAAGAAAAATGAAGCTGGTTTCGCTTTTGGAGTTGGCGCTTTGCAATTTTATGGTGGAAAAGGAAATGGTTTTCTGCGGCTACCTGGGGTTTCCGATTTTTCAGGAAATTTCCCATGTGCTGCAGGTATTGGTGCTCGGACATCCGGAGGAAGACGGCGGTAAAACAGGGCGCCAGGGAGCGGAAAAAAATCTGCTTTCAGATGACAAAGTATTGAAATGGTTTAAAAAGATTTATAATGTGGACATGGAGAATCCAAACCTGTATGACCTTAGTATTAATCTATGGCACATGGATGAATCGGAAGGTACTGATATTATTATTAATACCTTGAAGCAAAAGCGTTTTGCGCCCATGACCTATTCCAGGAAAGTCATGAAGGATATCCAGCTTGCGCTTCGCGTAAAAACCAAATTGATCGAAAAGATGCCCGATGTCGAGGTTAAGTCTCATGATGCGACCGTTTACGTATATTCCGGTGCGTTTAAAAGAAACCGGAAAAAAGCCGCTGACACGAAGCAGTTGATCATGTGGATGAACGGCGTGGATTACGTGGAAATACTCAATGATCTAAAAAGTTTTCAATCCGTTTAAGAATCGGCTCTCGGAAAATAGCCTTTTTAGGCAATTGTAACGAACCGGAAAAAAGGATAGGATAAATGAAGCCACCTGAGATATTGTTGATCGATGATGAATCCATCGTGGGGCAGCGCCTTAAGGGCGGCCTGGAGAAAATCGGATGTCAGGTCGAGGTATCCAAAGACCCGCGGGAAG
>JAABTZ010000482.1 GCA_011389605.1 Desulfobacteraceae bacterium | reverse complement strand
AAATTGCGCAAGCCTTGATCTTGAACTTTTTACGGCTCCATCTGAAATCAGACTTTTTACGAGACCATCAAGTCTGCCGTGGCCGGCTTTCCGGGCGCTGTTAACGGAAAAAGCATAAGCCGTCTTTATTTTGAGAATGTTTTGTGGTGTCATGTCATGCAGGGCATCCCAGGGGACCTGGCAGGCAGGGCTTGAAAATATCTTTAATACAGTTTAGATAATGAAATCCATGTTCATATATTTTTGTCCTGGTTCATCAACAAAACTATTGACCCCGGAGCTTTTTGACTGTTTAAATATAAATTTTTTGGAAATGAAATAAACTGCAAAAATTTAAAGGAGGATCCATGAACATCAGTGACGTAAAAAACATTACAGTGATCGGTGCCGGCAACATGGGCCATCAGATTGCCACTCTTTGTGCCATCAAGGGCTATAAAACCGTTTGTACAGACGTTAAGGAAGATGTCCTTAAAAAAGCCGAGACATTTGTTGACAATTACCTGCCCGGTCGGGTTAAAAAAGGAAAATTAACCGAAGACCAGGCCAACCAGGCCCGGGAAAACATCACCTTCACATCCAGCCTGGAAGAAGCAGCCAAAAACGCCGACTATGTAATAGAGGCCGTGCTTGAAGTGCTGGATCTCAAGCGTAAAATTTTTGCAGATCTTGACAGAATTGCCCCTAAACACGCCATTCTTGCAACAAACAGCTCCTTTATTATCAGCTCAAAAATCGCAGATGTCACCAAGCGTCCGGAAAAAGTGTGCAACCTGCATTATTTCAATCCTGCATTGGTAATGAAGCTCGTTGAAGTGGTCCAGGGGCCGCATACTTCAGATGAGACAGTGGAGATTTCCATGGCCCTGTGCCAGAACCTGGAAAAGGTTCCCGTGCACCTGAAAAAAGAAGTTGACGGATTTCTGCTCAACCGCATTTTCCGCGCCATTACACATGAAGCCCTCTGGCTGCTGGACATGGGCGTGGCTTCCGTGGAAGACATCGACAAGGCATGTGTATACGGTGCCGGTCATCCCATGGGTCCTTTCCGTTTAAATGATCTGACCGGAATCGATCTGGCCTATACCATGGGCATGGAGGCTTTCAAGGCAAGCGGCGACCCGGCAGACCGGCCTTCGCCCAGCATAGTGGAGCATTATGTCAAGGGCGAGTATGGTGAGAAAACCGGCAAAGGCTGGTATGACTATTCAAACAAGAAATAGCTGCCCACAGAGGACGGCAAAATTTTGACGTGAATTTATTGGAGGAATTGATATGGCTCAAAGAGAAGTTGTGTTTGTAGACGGTGCGCGCACTGCATTCGGCCGGATGGGCGGAAGCCTGCGTGATGTTTTCTGTTCAAAACTTGGCGGAATTGCCCTGAAGGGGCTTTTGGAGAAAACGAAAATCGCTGAAAAAGCTCATGTAGATACAGTGATGGCAGGCTCTGCCGCCCATTGCTCCCATGCGCTAAATCCCGCCAGGTGGGTTAGCCTTTATGCAGGCCTTCCCTATGAGACCTCGGCCTCATATGTTGAAATGCAGTGCGGTTCGGCTATTGATTCGGTCAATCACGCCGCCTGGAAGATTCTTGCCGGCCAGGCTGATATCGTTATTGCCGGCGGCATGGAATCTTACAGCCAGATCCCGGCCAAGTTTTCCATGTCCAATCCACCCTATAAGCTCATACCGCCCATGCCCCTGGAGCAGCAGTTGTCGCCTGTGCCTGAAGAATGCATCGGAATGGGCCTGACTGCTGAAAACCTGCAGAAAATGTATAATATTGCCCGGCAAGCTTCTGATGAGTTTGCCTACAACAGCCAGATGAGGGCCAAGGCTGCAATGGAAGCCGGTTATTTCAAGGACGAAATTGTGCCCGTGACCTTTCCCGCAACCAGAAAGACTCCTGAGGTCGTGTTTGATACAGACGAGCATCCCAGGTTTGATACCACCCTGGAGGGTCTGGCCAAGCTGCCGCCGGCATTCAGCAAAGACGGGACAGTGACTGCGGGAAACGCTTCAGGCAGAAATGACGGCGCGGCTTTTCTTCTGATGATGAGCCGTGAAAAAGCAGAAGAGCTGGGCTATCAGCCAATGGCCAAGTGGCTTGCCGGTGCTGATTACGGGTGTGACCCCAAGATCATGGGCATCGCACCTGCTTATGCAGTGCCCAGGGCATTGACACGCGCCGGCATTAAGCTTTCCCAGGTGGATCACATGGAATGCAACGAAGCCTTTGCAGTTCAGAACCTGGCGGTGGTCAAGGAAGTTGAAAATCAGACCGGTGAGAAAGTGGATATGGAAAAGTGGAATCCCCTTGGAGGCGCCATTGCATTCGGCCATCCCAACGGGGCTTCAGGAGCCAGGGTGGGGATGTTTACCATGCGGCACCTTATCCGCAAAGGCGGGCGGTACGGTTTTTTCAGCTCCTGCTGCGGCGGCGGGCTGGGCGTTGCAACAGTTATTGAAAATCTGCAGCTATAGTTCCGGCGGTCAGTTAAAGAGTTGAACCTGATTGTGCCCTGAATTGTCATGGCACCGGGTACTCGGCTTTTTATAAAACAGCAAAAATAAACCGGGGCCGGCCTTTTTCCAACCAGGGAAAAGGCCGGCCCCGGTTTTTTTGTAACCGGTTACACCTGTGCATGGTTACAAAAGCGTAACCAGAAACGCTTTCCTCCCATTGAAATCAATGATTCTTAGTTCATTGCTTGTCTTTAACTACCTTGAAATTAACGCAATTTAGTATTTGAAAAAAAACTGGGACAGTGGCATGGTTTT
>JAABTZ010000481.1 GCA_011389605.1 Desulfobacteraceae bacterium | reverse complement strand
TTATGCCGGCGGCGTTGGATCCATATGATGAAGCGTCCTGCAGAACATTAAACCAGATCAGAAGACTGCTGGTGGAAATAAAAGAGGGCAAGGGGACACCCGGGCACCTGACTGCACTCAAGAACCTTGCACGTGATTTAACCGGTGAAGCGTTCGAGCAGGTCGGCCTCTCCCTGCTTGCGCTGATCGAAGAAAACACAGACCCGTTTTTAGAGCATATGGTTGATAAACACTGCAGCGCAGACGTCTGTTTTGGCTACCAGACGTCGCCCTGTCAATCGGCCTGCCCTGCCTATATTGACGTTCCCACGTTTGTCGCCCTGATCGGTCAGGGCCGTTATGAAGATGCCACTGATGTAATCCTGCAGGACAGCCCATTTCCCTGGACCTGCGGCCTGATCTGCCCCCATCCTTGTGAAGATGCCTGTCTCAGGGGAGAGCAGGACGAATCGATCAGAATTCAACTCATGAAGGCCTATACAGCAGAAATCACTTCAAGCAGCAGCGGATACCGGAAAGGTCCTGTACTGGAAAAGAAATCTGAAAAAGTGGCAGTCATCGGCAGCGGGCCTTCCGGCCTCAGTGCCGCCTATTTTTTGGCCAAAAAAGGGTATCCTGTAACCATTTTCGAAAAACTGCCCCTTGCCGGCGGCATGCTCCGATACGGCATCCCGGCATACCGACTCCCAAAAAACATTCTGGACATTGAAATCGAGAATATCAAGGCCCTGGGCGTAGAAATCCGGACTCAGGTCTGTTTTGGTGAAGATATCACCCTGGAAAGTCTAAAATCAGAAGGATTCAACGCCTTTTATTTTGCGGTTGGATTAAATATAAGCCGCGCACTGGGCATTAAAGGGGAGGATCTGGAAGGGGTCCTGGGAGGGGTTGATTTTCTCAGGGCCGGTGCCCGGGGTGATAACATGGGACTGGGCAGAAAAGTTATTGTTGTGGGCGGTGGCAATGTTGCCATTGACGTCGCCCGGACCGCGAGGCGGCTGGGGGGAGAAGAGGTCTATCTGGTCTGCCTGGAGACCCGTCGTGAAATGCCGGCATGGGAGCATGAAATCCTGGATGCAGAAGAGGAAGGTATCATCATACACAACAGCCTGGGTCCCAACCGTATACTCGGCACGGAGGGGCGTTTTACAGCAGCGGAATTCAAATATTGTAAAGCGGTATTCGATGACGCCGGCCGTTTTAATCCAAGATATGACGAATCCAGATTGACCACAATCGAGGCCGACAACATTATACTCGCCATCGGTCAGGGCGCCGACACCGGCTTTGCAGCGGCAGAACTTATGGAACTGGGACGGGGTAACGGCATCAAAGCCGACATGGTCACAGGGGAAACCAATCTTCCCGGTGTGTTTGCGGGCGGCGATGTGGTTTATGGTCCACGGATCGTCGTGGATGCGGTTGCTGCGGGAAGGCGGTCATCGGTGGCCATCGACTGTTACCTGCAGAAAAAACCGGTCCCGAACCCGATAATTAGCCCTAAATCCAGGGGGAGTGTGCCGTTTTTAGACCTGACGGCCCAGGAGAAAGTCAACTTGAAACGACCCCATCCGGGACAGGTTCCGGTTGATGACAGAATCAAAGACTTTCGGCAGGTGGAATTGTGTTTCACAAAAGATATGGCTGCCAACGAGGCCAAGCGGTGCCTCAGATGCGACCGGTGCCACGGCGACGGACTATGCATGTTCGCATGCACTGAAATGGGCATAGGTGCCCTTACTCTGAATCCTACCAAAAAAGACAGGCTTGCATTTTTTGATTTTGCCGGAACCTCTGAAAAATGCATTGGATGCGGAAGTTGTGCCGCGGCATGCCCTCAGGGCAATATCGTTGTGAATGACAATGAAGGAAAGCGAAAAATTTCTTTCTGCGGCACCTTGGTCGCCGAGTTTGACCTGGAACCGTGCGAACGATGTGGAACCCCTTTTGCTCCCAAAGCTTACCTGGATATTGTTAAAGAACGGGCAGACAGTACTGTTGGTGTGGATATTGAAAGAAATCTATGCCCAGACTGCGCAAGGATCGTGAGAGCGGAAGAGATTGCGGGACAGATTCACTCTTTTTAGGGTGACACAGTTTTGGAAATTGTCTGCCGATATCATCACAGAAGTGGCGAATTGTGCTGAATTTGAATTCGGCAGTATCGTTGAAAAAATAAAAAAGACAATACATATGAACTAATCAATGATACCCAAGATGTAATTGCAGCCCGGGAAACTGCTTGCCACGGGTATGATTTTGATGATATCTCCTTTTGAGTATACAGGGCAAAAGTGTCGACTGGATATATGCCCTTATTTATAAATTACAGATTTATAATAAAAGGAGGTTTCATTTTGATAATATCCAAAAAAGGGAATTACGGCCTGCGTTTGGCATATGAATTAGCGTGTAACCACTCGACAGGGTGTATTTCAGCCAAAGAGATTTCACAACGTCAAAACATTCCCTTGCAGATTCTGGAACAATTGCTTTTTTTGTTAAGTAAGAGCGGGCTCATCAAAATTGAATCCGGTCCATCAGGGATCGGATATATGCTCGCTGATGAACCGGACAAATTGAGTGTTGGCGATATTTTCCAGGCATTGGAAGGACCTTTCCAAATATCTGGCTGCGTTACCAGCGGCGAAAAAGAACATTGTCACCGGGAAGAATATTGTGTTTCACTCATTTTTTGGAAAAAATTTGAAAAAGAGATCAAGCATCTTTTGGACAGTTACGCGTTAGACGATCTTTCCCGGCTATCCTGACTTGCACATCGACATTT
>JAABTZ010000480.1 GCA_011389605.1 Desulfobacteraceae bacterium | reverse complement strand
CTTTCGGTCCAGGGGCTCGGGCAGATGGGCCAGAAACCGGATATCCACCATATACCATCTGGGATTATCCTTTGTTGCCTTTGGATCATAATGATCCGAATTTGGCTCCAGGGCCGTGTGGTCCGGGTAGCCCTCCCGCACCACTTCGGCCAGGCCCAGGATGGCGGGCCTGGCAATATTGCTGTGATAAAACAGAACTCCGTCTCCGGTCTTGATTTCATCACGCAAAAAGTTTCTGGCCTGGTAGTTGCGCACACCATCCCAGGAGGCAGTTTCAAGCGTAGTGGGACGCCCTTTATATTTTTATATTTACTCTTTCTCGACCGAGTGCTCAATGATAGGGTGACGGTTTTTTTGATAGACTGCTCTATCCCTGCAACGTAACTTAACGTGAAATTCTGAGAAATCGCGCGTAACGCAGATATTGGACTTTTTACGGTGCCATCAAAATTAATTGCTTTTAAAAATCTGAAACCCTCAGTTTAGGATTATATTGGCTGCTTGGCTTTTTCTGAGACTTTGCGCCGGTACCAGAATGTCTGGTTTATGCCGGCGGCAATGTCTTTAAATGAAACCGGTTTTTTGGATTCATCTGAAAGTATTTTTTTGTTCGTTTTTTGCCTTTGTAGGTATAGCTTTTTTAATGACCAATTGATATCTGCAAGGCGTGGGACTGGCGGGCTTACCACTACTATAAAATCGACATGACTTCTTGGAGCAGTCTTATAGAAACCCGTGACGCAACTGTACAGCACACGCTCAGAAAAGAGTAGATGTAAAAATATAAAGGGCGTCCCCAAACCCCTCAAACCCCTAGTCATTGAGATCAAGCACTTCCACGGTTTTCTGCAGCTTGCCTGTGTAAAGCTCCGCCTTTTTCGGTAGAAAAAAGTTGAGCTTTTCCCGCGTCTTGTATGCCCCGTCATCTGTTCCGCCTATGGCATAAATTTTTCCATCCGGTGTGGCAACAGCAGCCAGGGTGGATCTGGGGATATTCATGGACGGCCCACGGCTCCAAAAGTCTTTGGCAGGGTCATAAATATAAACATCCCGCAAAGGATGCGATGATTCTCCCGCCTCTGAACCGCCCAGAATATAGATGCGGTTATCAGCCCCCAAAACAGCCGCGTGGAAAGCCTTTCCCGCAGGCATAGGTTTTCGCTGTGACCAGGTATCGGTTTGGGGATCATACACCTCTGTTGTATCCAGATAATCATGGGCCAGGGCATCAGAAGGGGTCTTTGCTCCGCCAAAGACATAAATTTTCCCGTCAGGGCCAAAAACCGCGGCATGCTCCAGTCGTTTGGAACTCATGGGAGTGCGGTACGTCCATTGGTTTGTCTTCGGGTCATAGCATTCCACCGTGTCTGTGGCTACCTGCTTGGTATATGCATAGTACGGCTCGTCAACCTTTCTGCCTTTTATTTCCTTTTCCTCTTTTTCATTCCGCCATCCGCCGAAAACAAAGATTTTTCCGTCAGGCGTACGCACGGCTTCATGAGCCATCCGCCTCTCGTTCATCTCAGGGATGTCTGTTTGAAAACCGGATTTTGGGGTTCTTTTATCCGATTTCGGAATATAGTGCGGCCAGGTATCGGTCTGCGGATCATAGGCAAGCACCAGGTTCTCCCCCATGCTCATCCCAACGTTTTTGCGGCCGCCGATCCACCAGATTTTTTTATCCGGCATGGTCACGATTTCCACCCCGTCACCCTGGCGCCTGAAATTCGTGTTTCGCAGCTTGTCTGCACTGATACGCACGATCTCGCCAATTCTGGATTTTGGTTGAAGGATTTCAAAATGGTCGTTGTTTTCACTGTGCAGATAATGAAGTGCAATCCATCCGTTTTTCCAGGTTTCTTTTTCAGTATCCGGCTGCAAATAATAATAACTGCCGCCGGGCTTTCCAGGCACCGGCTCCCGGTACTGCCAGGATCCTGACTCTGGATCATAGACAAGGTTGGAATAAATTCCGTCGTTTGTGGGTTGCTGAAAAGGCGGATCACCCTTTTCAACAACCACAAAGCCGCCCATTACATAAATATTGCCATCAGGCCCCAGGGTCGCATCATGGCCGAATCTGGCATGGGGCATTGGGGTAATAAGCTCCCAGCCGGCCCAGGCCTGGCCGGAAAGCAAAAATATGATGCAAATAAATAAAAGGCGTTTCATGTCAAATATCATACTAATCCTTTCTTGCCATCTGCCTATGGCATCTCAAAATGTGCATCCGGCTCTGTAGAAACATTTTCCTGGCCGGGCTTGAGTCTATACACAAGTGTTTTGACCTTCACAATCTCAGTTTCCGGATTACCAGGCTCCACTCTCGGGAATGTACATGAAGCTGTAAGGACAAGAGCATCGTGGTTGTAAAAAGAATTGCCGGTTGCAACATTTTTCACTTTTTCGCCCCTCAGGCTGCCGTCCGGGTATGTACCGTTATCAGATGAGTCAGCTATATGCCAGTTGCCAAGGCCGTCCTTATAATAAAGAACCATTACCACCCTGTCAAAATTACGGCCGTAGCAGTTATATTGCACCTCGGCCCTTGCTCTTGCGTAACCTGAATTTTCTTCATCAGGAAGCCTGACCTCATTGTCTGCATACGGTGTTGACTGATCGTTTGCCTGTTTGGAAACCAGCCAGTCAGACAGGCCGTGGAATATGTCATCCCGCAGGTTATCATTATCTCTCACCCTAAAGCCTTCGTTTGAAAAATTAAAATGATTAAATCCGTATTTGGAGCGCCTCTCAATTTTATCATCTGGAAAAAGGCTTGCCTCACCGTCATCCGGCCGG
>JAABTZ010000479.1 GCA_011389605.1 Desulfobacteraceae bacterium | reverse complement strand
TGATTGCGCTAAAACCCTCCGACCCTGACCAACTGGAGACAGCATGGATTCCGGAAAGAAAACCGCCAAGCAAATTGTACAAATTCTTGCACCCTTATCCCTTTTTTCACTAAGTCCTTTTCTTGCATCGCTGCATATCTATCTATCCAACTCCACAGAATTTTCCTTGCCAATCAGTGCATTGGTTCTTTTCAATGGATTGCTGTTCTGTCTTGCCCTCTTATTTCTGTTTGCAATAGTTATTTTCCTTCCGCGAAAAGTTCAAAATATCATCATATCTGTTTTCGCCGGGCTGGGTGTACTTTTCTGGATTCAGGGGAGTCTGCTGAACTGGGATTACGGCGTGTTGACAGGTGTACCCATTGATTGGGATGCTTACAGAATTCGATTGATTATTGATTTATTGATCTGGAGTGCCGTGCTGGCATGCTTTATATATTTTTCCCAAAAAATCCGGCCCCATCTTACCTTTATATGTGTTTTACTGCTGCTGATCCAAACTGCCGGCCTTTTTGTTTCTTATATTCACAATTTCACCCCGCCATCCCACCAGAGCTTCATTATATCCGAACATGAAAAAATGAAATTCTCAAAAGACAAGAATGTGGTGATTTTACTGCTGGATGCATTTCAGACAGACGTGTTTCAGGAAATCATCGATACCAATCCAAAATATTCGGAGATATTTGAGGGCTTTACTTTTTTTCGAAATACAACCGCCCAGTACTCGAAAACCTATGGTGCTATCCCGGCATTGCTGACCGGCCACTGGTATGAAAACAATCTGCCTGTGGAAACTTTTTTGAATACATCGTTTAAAGACGCTGTCTCGACTGTTTTTCTTCAAAACGGATGGCTGAGCCAATTATACCCATTACATAAAAGAGTAATCGGATACTCGCAAAATTATGCTTCCAATATCGAATCGAAAACCAATCTGGCATCTTTTGCCCAAGAGGCCGGCAAACTTTTGGATATCGGATTTTTCCGGACAATGCCCCAGCCTCTGAAACCTTTCTGGCTCAACCATTTTCAGTGGCGCATGGCCAATATTATCCCCCGCTATCTTGTGCCGGACAAAACAACTAAAAACGTCCCCTCAAACAGGAAGCAGTTTTTTCACCCGATTCAGGAATTTGTCCATCAGTGCCGCTCTGAGCTCTCTGAGGACAGTCAAAGGCCGACATTTAAGTTTTTTCACTTCAATATCCCCCATTCGCCTTTTGTTCTGAATGAAAGCCTCGAATATGAATGCCTGCCCGTCAACAGGGAAGGATTTCTTCGATATTCCACGGCCGGCCTGGAATCGATGCGGGTATTTTTACAGGCACTTAAAAAAAAAGGCATTTATGACCAAACCATGGTCCTTGTCCTGAGCGATCACGGCGGGGGCGAATACCATACAGGAATACGCAACACTATTGCCCCGGCAAAGAAAGGATCCATTGATCCCATGCATCACGCCTCGGGATTGCCATTGCTGCTCGTTAAGCCTTTTTCCGCGCAGCACGAAAAGCTTGAGACATCAGACGCTCCGGTTTCCCTGGGCGATATACTGCCAACCATTGCCACGGCCACGGACATAAACAAAGAATACCCTGGCTATAATCTTTTCTCAGTTCCTGAAGATCTTCAACGGACACGCCGATATATTTTTTATTCGTTTGAAGGATGGGAGCATGATTATCTGCCTGAGATGGTCGAATATGAAATCACAGGTCATGCATGGGATCCATCTGCCTGGAATTCAACAGGGAAAATATATTCCCCTCCGGAAACAAATCAAAAGGAAAAAACTGCCACCACTTCCGGATTAAAGGCAGATAAAAGCTATTTTTTCACGGACAATACGCATACCGGATTTTTAGGAAAGGGCTGGTCTTTTCCTGAGCCGCAGGGGACATGGTCCCATTTACACGAAGCGGTCCTGGAACTTCCGATAAAAAATGACATTCAATTTCCCGTAAAA
Source organism: Desulfobacteraceae bacterium (assembly GCA_011389605.1). Taxonomy (GTDB): domain Bacteria; phylum Desulfobacterota; class Desulfobacteria; order Desulfobacterales; family Desulfosalsimonadaceae; genus Desulfosalsimonas. Next base: position 847 of record JAABTZ010000479.1, on the reverse strand, counting down.
ATATCCTTCTGGCTGTCTGCTTTCAAATGCGGAGAAACAGTGAATGCTCAGCGCGTCCATGTTTTCTCTGAAAACGGAGACACAAAACCACTGCACACATGGAACGTCTCTGAACCAGGATGGTACAGCATTCTTATAAGCAAAAATGACATGGTCACTGATAGGCTCAAACTGATTTTCAAATTACCTGATGCCATCTCGCCCATGGATTGCCGAATCGGACCAGATGAAAGAAATCTGGCAGTTTCCTTGCGGGAATTGAAGCTTAAAACCATGGATCCGTTGAACGCTTCGGGCAAACCCGGCCCGCTGAGAATAGATTTTTCAGAAACCGGAAGCTCATCTAAATCAATCCTCTCCGGATGGAGCGGGCAGGAGACGGACTGGCGCTGGACAGATGGGTCAAAAGCGGCAATGGCGGTTAATTTAGAAACAAAGCCTGACCAGGACCTTGTATTGTGGCTTCTGGGAAGGGGGTATCTGCATAACGGGCAGATCAATCACCAAAAGGTGAAATTGGTTGTTAATAACAAACATATTGCAGACTGGAGCCTGGGAGAGACATTTGCCTGGCATGAAGCACGCGTGCCCGCCACTGTTGCCGGAGACAAGGCTGTTGTCAAAATAGTATTTGAAATCAGTGACCCGGCAGCACCCCAGGACTTTGGCCCTTCCAGCGATATGCGTCTGCTGGGAATGGCGGTCAGGGAAATAACAATTTTGATGGAACCGTAAAAAGTCCAATATCTGCATTACGCGCGATTTCTGAAGAATTTCACGTACAGCTAAGTACTCTGCATTCTTCAAAATCGCGCAAGCCTTGATCTTTAACTTTTTACGGCCCCAT
>JAABTZ010000478.1 GCA_011389605.1 Desulfobacteraceae bacterium | reverse complement strand
GACCACCAGCCATGTGGAGCTGAGTGAGGAGCAGCGAAGACAGCTGGGCATCCCGGAAACACTGATAAGGTATTCGGTGGGCATAGAGAATACCGAAGACCTGATCGAAGACCTGGCACTGGCGCTGGAGGCTTTATAAGTCGGATCGGGGCTTACGGAGCCTCCTCATTTTGCAAGCATTCATTTTCACATCAAACATCACCCCGTGGATGACCCCGTATACATAACCGACACCTTGCAAAAGCTGGTGCGGATCAATTCCGTGAATCCATCCCTGGACTCCGCCGGGGGCGGCGAGGCGGAGATCGGTCGCTGGATTGCCGATGCCCTTACCAGCATGGGCATTGAGACAGCCATCGATGAGTTTGAACCTGGCAGGCTGAACGTGACCGGCATACTGCCCGGCACGGGCGGAGGGAAATCCCTGCTGCTAAACGCCCATATGGACACGGTGGGCGTGACGGGCATGGAGGATCCTTTCTCCGGCGCCATCAAAGACGGCAGGGTTTACGGACGGGGTGCATACGACATGAAGGGCGGAGCGGCGGCCATGCTGGGTGCCGCCAGAGCCCTGGTCGCAGACAAGCACCGGCTGAAGGGCGACGTGATCTTTTCGTTCGTGGCCGATGAGGAGTATGCCAGCCTGGGCGCCCAGCGGCTGGTGGAAAAGTACAGGGCCGATGCCGCCATTGTGACCGAGCCCACCGGACTCGGTATCTGTCTGGCACACCGCGGTTTTGGAGTGTTTAAGATGGTCACCGGGGGACGAACGGCCCACGGGGGCAAGCACCGGGAAGGGGTGGATGCCAACACCAAAATGGGACTGCTGCTGGCCGAACTGCACGGACTGGCCCAGCGGCTGCCAGAGCAAAAGAAGCATCCCCTATGCGATGAGGCGTCCATCCACGTACCCCTGATCGAAGGCGGCCGCAGCCTGTTCATTTATTCCAACCAATGCACCATCCACGTGGAACGGCGGACATTGCCCGGGGAAACGCAGGAAGAGGTGACGGCAGAGTTGCAGGACCTGGTTGACAAGGTTCAAAAGCATAATCCAGGCTTCACGGCATCCGTTGAGTGTGTCCTTTGGCGCGATCCCTATGAGATCGCCGCGGACCGCCCCATTGTGACACACCTGTTACAGTCGGCCGAATCCATACTCGGCTCAGCACCTGAATTCATGGGCCATACCTGGTGGGAGGACTCCGCGATATTCGGACAGGCCGGCATGGAGACCGTCATCATGGGACCGTCGGGTGGCGGCATCCACCAGGAAACAGAATGGGTAGAAACGGCTTCCGTCGTTCAGCTGGCCGGCATCCTGACCGAAACCGCCAGGCGGTTTTGTGGGTAAGAATCTCCTCTCCCTCCCGGAATGCCGGCCCGGGCAATCTCCCCTGAAATAATTGAACTTAACCGGGGAATTTGCTTACGTTTGTGTAAGACAAACATTTAAAAATGACAATGGCAAACAGCCGTTTTTTTATGGCAAAAAGCATCTCTTTGATTTTTATGCTTTTTGCACTTCTGCTTCAACCAGGCAAACTATATGCCCAGGAATATGTTGTGGGCGGTGATTCCGATTATGCTCCTTTTTCCTTTATTGATGAAACAGGGAAACCCGGCGGACTGGATATTGATGTGTTGGAAGCCATCGCCCTTTCAAGTGATATCAAATTTCGTTTTCAGCTCAGCAGGTGGGATAGTGCATTATCCTACATTCAAACAGGAGAAACCGACATTATTGCCGGAATCATTTTTTCAGAAGAAAGAGAAGAGTTTCTTGATTTCACAACCCCCATTCATACAGAATACTATTCAATTTTTATTCGTAAGGACCTGCCATTTAAAAACACATCAAGCCTATATGATTACAGGCCAGTGGTTTTGGATAAGGATATATCAATCGACAGGTATCTTATTCCCATGGGGCTCTTCGAGAATTATGTGTTGGCAAAATCACTGCCTGAAGCCCTTTCGGCAATAGAACGGGGAATGGCCGATTATGTGTTGGCCCCAAATGTACTTGGCTTGAGGGTAATTGAAAACAATGAATATCAAAACATTGAAATCAAAGGACCGCCAATAATTCCCAGTATTTATTGCCTGGCGGTAAGAAAAGGAAACACCCAGTTATTGAACATTTTGAATAGTGGGATCTCGGAGCTACGGAGTAGTGGAGAACTTGCGGAAATACACGAAAAATGGAAGGTCTATGAAGCAGATGACTTGATCTATACGAGAATTTACAGAAGTATCGGCATTGTTGTAATCCTGGCCATTGTTTTATTTATTCTGGTTTTTGTTTTGGTATTGTGGCTCCGTTCGCAGATTAAAAAAAAGACAGAAAGCCTAAACCTTAAAAACCAGGAATTACAGAAAAGCGAGGAAAAGTTCAGGGTGATTACTGAAAACTCGAGCGACATCATATGGCATTTGGACAGCAATTTTCTTTTAACCTATATCAGCCCGGCAGATGAAAGGATAAGGGGTTTTAAAAAGGAAGAAGTCATTGGCAAATCACTTTTTTCAATTCTTAAACCGGAAGGAATTGAAATGCTAATGGAGGCGAATAAAAAACGAATGATCGACCTGAGCAAGGGAATCAGGGCAGCCCCCGCGATTTATGAGCTGGAAGAACGGTGTAAGGATGGCAGTTATGTTTGGGTTGAAGCCACGGCAACGGCATTTTATGATCAGGATGGTAACATTTCTGGATATCATGGCGTTTCGAGGGATATTTCAGAACGAAAAAAAGCTGAACTACTGCTGAAAGAACGGGAAAGCCAGTTAAGGGAGCTTAATTCCACCAAAGACAAATTATTTTCA
>JAABTZ010000477.1 GCA_011389605.1 Desulfobacteraceae bacterium | reverse complement strand
CACATTCCTGTCCATGAACCTGGCCATTTTCACACTTTTCAGGGGCATTATACCGATGACTACCGGTACGTTCAAGGGCCCGGTCTTTTCCAGAAACGCCAGGGTCTTCTCCGCATCATAGACCACCTGGGTCTGGAAAAAATCGGCACCAGCCGCAATTTTCTTTTCCATCCGCCCAATTTCTCTGTCCAAATCCCGGCTGGTGGGAACAGCCGTGCAGGAGACCATGAAGTCTGTCCGTCCGCCAAATTCCTTATCATTGTAATCCAGGCCCTGGTTCAGCTTTTTTACCAGACGGACCAGATCAAAGGTATTGTAGTCATACACCGCTTTGGATGGATATGGTCCATGTTTCGGAGGATCCCCTGTTGTCACCAGAATATGGCGGATTCCAAGGGCATGGGCGCCCAGCAGATCTGCCTGGGTGCCCAGAAGGCTTCGGTCCCGGCAGGTAAAATGGGGAATGGCCGGAACACCCAGGCCCTGCTGAACCAGGCTTCCCATGGCAATGGCATTGATGCGCAGGTTGCCCATGGGGCAGTCATGGATGTTGATTCCGTCCAGGGGTAAATAGCGGCGGGCTTTCTGGACAGACTCTTCGGTCAGCACCCCTTTCACCGATCCCAGTTCCGTTGTGATCACCTTGGTACTATCAAATTTCTCTTTCAGTTTCATACATGGCTCCTGTGCAGCAATATCAGGTTGATATCTGCCCTTGTTTTTTTCAAAGTTCGACCATTTTAGGGAAGTTGCACAAAAAAAACAAGGCCATCAAACGGTTTTGGGAATTATCCGGTGCTGCGCGGATGTGAAGACCGGAACCGCAGCTGAAATTTTTGTCCGGGAGCCTTCGAATCATTTTTTTGATATTGCTATTCTGTTTTTTTTGGGCCTGTTTTAAAAAAGATGAACTGGGCCGTCTCAAAAGAAGTGTCATAAAAAAAAGCGGCACGGGTGGCCCTGTATAACATCTGGTTTGCCAGCGACACCTTCTACATGACCGGCCTTTGTCACATGCGCCATGAGATCCGGACATTCGCCTGTGACAGGATCAGGCATATTGCCGTGTCTGATGAGCTTTTCACGGCCCCTGACAATTTTGAGATCGACGGCTGTCTCCAGTCCAGCTTCGGGGTATTCCGTGGCAGAATGACCCGGGTGAAAATGTTTCCTTCCCGGCGTTAAATGATCCTTATGCCGGTTTTCAGTATTTGATTGGCCAATGAATTGGAAATCTGAAAATCAGACTCTCTGAATAGATATTGAATTTTTTTGTTTATCCTTTCCGGTATGCATTCGTTATGCTACTGAAGTAGATTCTATTTTTGATTTGCCTGTAGCCATGAAGTAGAGTGATTCAGGAGCAATATCAAAACCACATTGCCAAGCCAGAGTAGGCCAGGAGTCAAGGTAAAACTTCGAAAATTCTTTTGGGTCATGTAAAGATTCAGCAATTTTGTATTTGAATATTGTTTCCTTCAAATCAACCTCTCCTGACTCACCCGTGTTAAACTTTAAAAACACCTTAAAATCTTTGACATATCGTGCTTCTAATAAATAGATGGAGTCCATGTCGATTCTCCTCCCGTTTAAACTAATGGTTTTATTGGATGAAATTCTTTTGTATTCCACATAGTCAGAAGTTCATTTTGATGGAGTTCTGCCCATTCTTCTACTAATCCTCGAACCTTTGCCGGAAGTGTTCCAGCAATGATATTAAGGGTGAGAATATCCATTGATGCTCTATATTCGTTGTACCTTACATGAAAATGAGGTGGATTGTGCTCATCAAAGTACATCGTGATTATGATCCCAAGAAATCTGCATATTTCCGGCATACTTAAACTCGCTTTATTAAATCTGTATCAAAGCCATTACTACCGGCTCGTTTTCAGCTCTCTTATAGATGTAAATTTTGCCTTTCTTTTATCATTGATAGTTGAAAAATTTAACTGCCATGTCAAGTATTTTCGGCAAAATGGCTTTCAAGACCCATCCGTTCCGGGGTGGCGGTCAGGCCCAGCAGGATCTTGATAAATAGAATCCAGATTTTAAAAGGTTATATTCCATATTACCCGCTTATTTAATACAGATTACCCGTTGACACTTTCCGGATTACCAAATAGGGGGTGTAATCATGAATAATACCAATTACCGATATCCCAGACAGGCTGAAGCCCGTGTTGTCGAGGGAATGTCAGAGATATTGCCGATATCGAAAAACAAAATCAATTGCCCTGGTTTCTGCGCGCTCTGTCACAGATGGCGGGACAGCTGTGCAATGACTATCACATGTTTTACTCCCGGGACCACGATAAGGTCGAAATGGACTATGTGGTGGAAAATACCGCCGGGTTTCTGGCAGGCGTAGAGGTCAAAGCAGCCGCTACAGTAAAGGAAAACGACTTAAAAGGCATCCGACGTCTGGCAAAAGCCGCCGGCAGAAAGTGGCTTTGCGGCATTATTCTTTACGATGGCGACATCACACTGCCCCTTGGTAAAAACATCTGGGCCGCACCACTGTCAAGTTTGTGGGGAAATGCACCATAACATCAGCTAGCCATCTGGATGAAATTCTATCGCCGGGAACTCATGATCTCACCTGTCCTTGTCCTGGCTTCCGACTGGAACAGATTGCTCTCGGATTGGTAATTTGCACCCTTAGGCCAACAGCATGGCATCAGTTACCAGTTCTTCCTCGGATGAAGCATAGAACTTCTGCAACAGGTCGTCCACAGTCAGATTCTTTTTCTCTTCACCAGCTACATCCGAGATAACCCTGCCCTGATGCAACATGATGAGGCGATTGCCGAACTGAATGGCATGTTTC
>JAABTZ010000476.1 GCA_011389605.1 Desulfobacteraceae bacterium | reverse complement strand
CCGTCTTCTTTCAGATGAGCCCAGAAGCGTGCACCATCCGATTTGACCAGCCGCAATTCACATTCCTGAGGCTCGTCCGTCTCAAAGAGTTTTTTGCGATGCAGGTAGTAGATGTCCTGGTCTTCATTGAGGATAAAGCGGGAGATCGGCTTTTTGGCGCAGTGCTACTGTATCCTCAGATATTTTTTTCTTCTCTGTCATTGTTTTTGTCCAATGGGCGGTGTAAGTCATCCAGTTAGCTCATCTCCATGATGATCCCGACTGCCCGGATCACATTTAGTTTTTCCATCACAGATTCGCCCAGTAGACGGTCTGCCGCTGCCTGGCCCCGGCGGTAAATACATCATGTGGAAAAATACATATTGCATAATTGCAACTAGTCTTGATTCCCACAAACCTCAATGATGCTCAAGGTATCTGTAATAATTCATTGAATAATACAATTCACAATCATCCTCGAAAGTCAAGACAAAGAATTATTTTCATGGGGCATTGGGGCCGAATAAACAGTTTGATAGGGTTGGAGTAGTTGCCCGGCGCCAGTGGACTATGGTGAGATCACCCGCCAGCTGCTGCCCCTGTATCTGCCCACCCGCACCACTCTGGTGCTGGAAAAGCAGATACCGGACAATCACAGGTAACACAATTATCTTGAAACGTCCATCAATTCTTCAACGCATTTGTCCATGGGAATAAGGGATTGAGCGACACTTAAAGCCTTCACATTCAGTGGAAAATATGGTATGGCCCATGGTTTGGATAGTGAAAACCATCGTTTGGGGGTCAGGCTGTATTATGATCATGATAAAAACAACAGAATGGATGTGCCTATGTCAATGGAAATAAAACCGGCAAATGACGATATTTTCCTTTTTGACCGGGAGGATCTGCAGAAATGGACGTCTCAAAAAGTTTTGCAGCAAGGTCTTGCCTGCTTTGACGAAAACCGGGTACTGGAGCTGGATCATGATGAAAAAAGGCTGTGGGCTGTTGTGGAAGACGATCAATTCAGCGATTTTCCATTGTCTGTTCAGGTGGAACAGGGTCCTGACAACCAATTGTTTTTTGACTGCGGGTGTCCGGAAAGTCTGGAATCCATGTGCCTGCATCAGGTTGCCGTCCTTTATGCCTATGCTGATTTTCAACGGGAAAAAGAGGGCTTGATGTCTGCCGTGGATACGGCCATTGAAATGCGGATCAAACGCGCGAGAACTGAAGTGCAGGTGGAAGCGGAAAGCGGTGACCCCTGGTTCGGCAGTTGGCGGGCCTCTTCCATCAATTCTCCGTTTTCCCGGCAATACCGGGTCACCATCCGGAACCTTAAAAAACGCGAAAACTATTGTTCCTGCCCTGATTTTGCCGGCAACCAGCTGGGGACCTGCAAACATATCGAGGCGGTCCTGCACAAGATCAGAAAATTGGCGGAATACGATTCCTTTGAAAAACAGCCGGTGCCGTTTCCCTATGTATATCTGGCCTGGGATCATGATGAAGCCCCATTGATCTGCGTGCACCGGCCTTTGCAGATCAGCGCGGATCTTCAGGCTTTTTTAGGGGATTTCTTCACCCCGGACGGTCGGTTTTCAGCCCGGATGCCGGATGATTTTTTCCGGTTCGCAGAACTGGCGGACCAGCGGGAAGATATTCACATGGGTGAGGATGCCGTTGACTGGGCCAATCATCAAAGCCGTGCCGCCAATCAGCGCCTGCGTTCGGAACGAATCGGAAAACAGATCAAAAGCAGCCGGGGCAGGTTACCCGGCATCAAAGCAACGCTGTATCCTTATCAGGTCACGGGAACGGCCTTTCTGGCCGGAACCGGCCGCGCGCTGCTGGCGGATGATATGGGACTTGGCAAAACCCTTCAGGCCATCTGTGCCGCCACCTGGCTCAAAGACAATGAAGGGGTGACCAAAGTGCTCATCATCTGCCCGGCATCCCTCAAGCAGCAATGGGCCAGGGAAGTGGCCAAATTCACCGACCTGCAAACCCAGATTATCGGCGGTCCCCCTCCAAAGCGGGCATCCCAGTACAGACGTCAGGTGACGTTTTTCGTGTTGAATTATGAGTTGATTCTCCGGGACTTTTCCGTCATTAATCAAATCTTGCGGCCGGACTTGATCATCATGGACGAAGCCCAGCGGATTAAAAACTGGCGCACCAAAATCGCCACGGCCGTAAAACTCATCCCCAGCCGGTTTGCATTCGTATTGACCGGTACCCCTTTGGAAAACCGGCTGGAAGATCTTTACAGCCTGATGCAGGTGGTCGATCCCAAGGTGTTGGGTCCGCTGTGGCGTTATATGGTCGATTTTCATGTAACGGATGAGCGCAACAAGGTCCTTGGCTACCGCAACCTGTCCGTTCTCAGGCAGAAGTTGAAACCGGTGATGCTCAGAAGGGACCGCAGCCTGGTCAGTGACCAGTTGCCGGAACGGATTACCCAGCGCCTGGATGTGGAAATGACCGGCAAACAGATCGAAATTCATGATGACGGCATGGCAAAGGCCGGGAAGCTTGCCCATGTTGCAAAAAGGCGCCCTTTGACCCCGAGTGAACAAAACCGCCTGATTGCCGCCCTGCAGCAGGCCAGGATGGCCTGTAACAGTGCCGGGCTGGTGGATAAGGAGACCGAAGAAAGCCCGAAGATCGACGAACTTGAAGTGCTGTTGGAAGAGATATGCCTGCAGGAAGGTCAAAAAGCCGTGGTCTTTTCCCAATGGGAAATGATGACCCGGATGGTGGAAAAAAGGCTCAACCGGATGAACCTGGGGTATGTTCGGTTGCATGGCGGTGTTCCCACTGCCAGACGGGGAGAGTTGATGGACCGGTTCCGTG
>JAABTZ010000475.1 GCA_011389605.1 Desulfobacteraceae bacterium | reverse complement strand
GGCATGGTGGAAGTCATCGCTCCACTGGGCGTTCATGCCGTGGCCGCCTGCGGCCCGCGGCAGGACAGTGCGAGGGTCGTTCAGGTCGCTTTCTGCGATCAAAATTTTGTGGCGGCCGGTTTCTGCCTGGATTTGATATGCGGTCTGGCTCAGTTCTTCCAGAAGGTGAACTGCCGAAAGGTCGAAAAATGCGTGGACGGCGTCTATGCGAAGGCCGTCGACGTGGTAGTCGCGCAGCCACATGGCCGCGTTGTCGCAGAAAAAGCGGCGCACCTCGTGGCTTTCAGGGCCGTCGAGGTTGACGGCTTTTCCCCAGGGGGACTGGTAGTGGTCCGTGAAATACGGCCCGAACCAGTCAAGGTAATTGCCCTCCGGGCCCAGGTGGTTGTAGACCACATCCAGGATCACGGCAAGGCCTTTGGCATGGCAGGCGTTGACCAGGCGCTTGAACCCTTCGGGGCCGCCGTAGGCCTCGTGGGGGGCAAACAGGCTGACCCCGTCATAGCCCCAGCCCCGGGTGCCGGAAAACCCGTTTACGGGCATGACTTCCACGTGGGTTATGCCAAGCTCTTTTAAGTGGTCCAGGTGGTTGATCACGCCGTCAAAGGTTGCCTGTTTTGAAAAAGTTCCGACGTGGAGTTCATAAATGACCGCAGATGAGAGGGGCACGGGCCGGAAATTGTCGTCATGCCAGTCAAAGGCGCTGTGATCAAGTGTCTGGGAAGGGCCGTGGATGCCTTGTGGCTGGCGCAAAGAGCGGGGATCTGGCACGGGGTTTTTGCTGTTTACCACAAAGGCGTAGTTGATTTCCGGGGGCAGGGGGTCTGGGAGGTACCACCAGTTTCCGGGTGTTTTTTCAAGGGGGATTTGCTGCCCGTTTATCCGTATTTCTATGATTTCTGCAAAGGGTGCCCAGACTTTAAGGCGTTTCATGGAAATTTTCCTTTTTACGCATCAGGTATTTTTACCAGCAGGGCCACGGGAAAACGGTTCAGGATGTGCTCCATGAGAAAATCAGGTCCGGCAAAGATTTCTTTTGTAAAAATATTTTTCCATGAACCCCTGGGAAGATTTACCCGGGTATCAGACCAGGCGCCGGAAAAGCCCATGACCAGGCGAGGCACAATAACGGCGGCCTGTTTACCGCGAAGAAATGACACGGCATGATCCTGATTTACGCCCGTGACTTTAAGGGGCTGGTAGCCGGCATCCGGCGCAAACAGTTGTGGATGCTGCTTGCGCAGGCCCAGGGCCTGGCGGATCAGATACATTTTTGGAAGGCCTGTGTCCATTTGTGCCATGATCCGGTCTGTGTTCATTTCCAAAATGGATTCCAGAAGGCGGCGGCGCAGGCCAAAGTCCACGGGCCTGCGGTTGTCCGGGTCCACCAGGCTAAGATCCCAGAGTTCGCTTCCCTGGTAGAAGTCGGGCACGCCTGGGGCGGTGAGCTTGAGCAGCACCTGGGAAAGGGAGTTTATCCGGCCCGGGGTGATCAGCGGCTCCACAAAAGCCTCCAGGTCCGTGACAAAAAAGGTGTCTGAAAAAATATTTCTGGTAAATCCCAGAAGGGCCTCTTCGTAGTTTGTGTCCGGCTGCTCCCAGCAGGTGTGCTCCCGGGCCTCCCTGGCGGCTTTTTGGATGTATGCGCATGCACGGTTTTCATCAACGGGCCAGGCGCCTGCAAGGGTTTGATAAAGCAGATATTCGATGTTGCGGTCCGGAAAATCCTGTTTTTTGTAAATGCTGTTTTGCCGTGACCAGCGGCGCACGGCAGCAGCCCATTTATCCGGGATCTCTGATAAAAGCGCCAGGCGGGCGCGGACATCCTCGGAGCGCTTGGTGTCATGGGTGGAAGATGCCAGCATGGCTGCCGGGCACTGGTGGGAGCGCGCCATCATGGCATCGTGGAAGCTTGCGGCAGACAGGCCGAATGATGAAGGATCGCCTCCCACCTCGTTTAGGCACGCCAGGCGGTGATAGCGGTAAAACGCCGTGTCCTCGACGCCCTTGGCCATGACCGGCCCTGAGATTTGCTGGAATCGAAGCATGAATTCGGACTCAGGATCACCTTCAATGCTTCCCAGGCACAGCTCAGAGAGAAAATCAAAAAGCCGGGGATCGATTGCCGGGCTGCGGGTTTTGGCCAGTGTGACGGCTTCGGCGATGGTTTGGCGGTCTGCTTTGAGCGGCGGGCTGTCTTTGCGTACATAAGTGCGATAGACAGGGATGCAGGCAAGCAGCTGTCTTGTTGCAGCTTCAAGCTCGGCCCGGGTGTAATCCCGAAATTTGAGGTGCTTTTCGCAGATTTGGATCAGCAGGCCGGTCATCCGGCAGATATCGGCGCCGAGCAGTTTTTCCATGGCCAGGTGCTTGCATTGATAAACATGGTCGTCAAATGAGGTGCGGCTGCCGGTGAATTTTTCGTAAACCGCAGACATCATGTATTTATTGTCCCTGTCAATAAAAAGTCCGGCTGCCTGGTTTAAAAAATCATACCCGGTGGTGCCTGCCACCGGCCAGGCTTCAGGCAGCTGCTCTTTGGGATGAAGGATTTTTTCCACCACGATCCAGGCATGGGGGGCGGCCTTGTGCAGGCGCCTTAAATAGGCATCAGGGTCTTTTAACCCGTCTGGATGGTCGATGCGCACACCGTCAATTATGCGGCGGGCAAGCCAGTCCATGATCCTGGCATGTGTTTGTTCAAACACCGGGTCTTTTTCCGCGCAGAGCGCTGCCAGGGAATTGATGGAAAAAAACCTGCGATAGTTCAGATCCCGGGAAGCGGCCCGCCAGTAAACCAGCCGGTAATGCTGGTTTGCAAGAAGGCGGTCTATGACTTTT
>JAABTZ010000474.1 GCA_011389605.1 Desulfobacteraceae bacterium | reverse complement strand
GGACATGGAATCTTTGGCAGCTTTTTTTTCCACGAATTTCCAGAAATAAAAGGGCAGGCGGATTTGTACGGCCGTATCCGTATCCCTGCCTGCCTGCAGCTCCAGGTCATAGGGCGGGTCGATCTTTTCCACCGCATAAAAAACCAGTGGAGATTCCATCCCTTTCATCATAACGGTTTGAGGCGGCTTTACGTGCAGCTTGTCTGCGGTCTGCAGATACGTGGTCTCCCCGATTAAGACCTGTCCGCCGATGGCATTGGATTCAATCCTGGCCGCGGAATTGACTGCACTGCCCACCACACCGTATTTCATCCTGACCTCGGATCCGATATTGCCCACGATCACCGAGCCTGTATTGAGACCGATTCCTGTTTCAAGCGGCGGATAGCCTTCTTTTCCCATTTCCGTGTTGAGCTGCGCCAGTGCGTTTTGCATTTCAATGGCGCATGCAATGGCCCGATACGTATCATCCCCGCGGTTTTCCGGAACCCCGAAGACCGCCAGAATTGCATCCCCGATGATCTCGTCTATAATTCCCTCCCAGGAGACAATGATTTCAGACATCCGGCCCAGGTACCGGTTGAGAATCCGGACCATCTCCTCAGGGTCCCGTTTTTCAGACATCCGGGTAAATCCCCGCAAATCGCTCATCAGGATGGTTACCGTCTTTCTTTGTCCCCCGATCTTCTGCCCTTCCGGGGATTCCAGGATCTGATCCACTATCTTTTGCGAAAGATATCGGCCAAAGGTCTCGCGTATGAAATTGACCAGTCTGAGGCGTTTGCGGGAAGTATCCAGAATTGTCTGAAGCATTTGCTCGCGGGTGGCGACGATCTCCCGAATCTCCCGGGGTGCGTTTTCAGCAAAGACATGCTGGACGCTTCCGGGGCCGTCGTCCTGAAAAGCACGGTTGGCCGAGGCGATCGCCTCCAGGGGAAGGATGATTTTACGCGTAAGAAAAGCCCGGAGGGTAACCATCATAAAGGCCAGAATAATGCCCACCAAAACGATGATGCGAACCCCGTACCAGAAAAGCGCCTCCGGGCCGGCACCCTGGCTCCACCACCGGTATGCAAGAGACAGCACGAGTAGGCCTGCTTCGATGATTAAAAGGCGCCAGAACACCCCGTGAAGCAGAACTGCACGGACGCCTTTGCTTTTTTGCCCGCCTGACCGGAATTTGTCCATGATTTGCTAACTTAAATTGGGGTCAAATCTTTATTTGTGTCCTTGATATAGAACCGGTTGTACGTTGGGCTGATAATGATTTCATTGATGCATACATGGGGCGGCTGTGCAGCCACCCAGGCGATGGTGCCGCCAAGGTCTTCGGGCCTGAGCATGTTGGCCCTGATTTCGGCGGGCGGAGGCTCGGGCCGGCGGTCCATGATCGGGGTGTCTACCTCTGCGGGACAAATGGCGCAGGCGCGGATGCCGTTTGTGCATTCCTCCATGTTCAGGGTTTCGGTAATGGACACCACGGCATGCTTGCTGCCGTTGTAAGCCGGGCCCACCACGGATGAATTGTACACCCCCGCCCAGGATGAGATATTTATGACCAGGCCGTTTTTTTGAGCCCGCATGAACCCGAGGGCGGCTTTTGTGCAGTAGAAGGTGCCGTCGAGATTGATCCGGATCACCTCGTCCCACCCCGCAGGGGTCTGATCGTGCCAGAATCGATTTTTCGTATTGGTTCCGGCGTTGTTGACCAGGATGTCGATCCTGCCGTGACGATCGGCAATGCTTTCGGCCGCTGCCTGTACGGAAGCGGCGTTGGTGACATCCAGGGGCATGGCTTCGGCCTTTCCGCCGTCTTTGACAATGGCTGCGGCTTCGCGATCAAGTACTTCTGACCTGCGTCCGGACATTATCACCACCGCACCGCCGGCGGCAAGCGCTTGTGCGCCCGCAAGCCCTATACCGGTTCCTGCGCCAGTGATCCATGCAATTTTGCCTTCAAGCGTATTCATTGCGCCTCCTGTTTTTGGGTGGTTTTTTATGGGAATCTATAAGGATTTCCTATCCGAATGCCGCAAATTTCCAAATCTCGAGCGTATCGAACAGTTTCATGGAGTTTTTTCCATTGCAGTCAAAGGCGGATAGGCGGATGATAAGTTCCATGTTGTCGAATCATGGTCAACACTGTTGTTATTATAGATTTTCGGAACAGGAAAGTCAAATTGAGTAAAAAGCATTTGATTCCTTAGCACCCGGGGAACCATAACCCCCAGGGGCTGGCCTGGCATCCGGAAACCGGGGACCTGTATGTTTCGGAACACGGTCCCTCGGGAAAATATGGATTGGGTGGAAACGATGGGGTCAACTGGATCGAAAAAGGCCAAAATTACGGCTGGCCACGGGTTGTTGGCGCCCCTGGCGCCATGGCTTAAAGGATCCGCTGCTGCTTTTTCCAGAATTAAAATGGAGGCAAAAAGAAATTTTTGGACTTTTAATGACAGTATCCTTATTTTTTAAATAAAGCAGTGGAACGCCGGGAAATATAACAGGAAAAAGAGATAATTGGTATTTTTTGTCCCCCCGGTTTGGTTCGACGCTAAAAATGCATTCTACCTGGTTTGACGTCCGGATCAGGATAACCAGGCAGACAAAAATATGGAGGGTAGAACAATGCGTATTGCAAAACAAGACATACCTGTTCGCATTGATGTGCCGGGCGCAAAAGCCCGGCAGCAAACCGACTTTGGCGACGTAGCCGGCTATGGAAAGATGGGGGCGGAGTTTTTTTCCTTTGGGGCCGGGACCGATATTACTGAATTGCTTCACGGACTTGAGGGGGACCTTTGCCAGTCCCCCCATTGGGGTTATGTTGTAAAGGGCGCAATC
>JAABTZ010000473.1 GCA_011389605.1 Desulfobacteraceae bacterium | reverse complement strand
CGGGTTTTTTGCTGACTGGCAGTAGACAGCATGGATCTTGTGCGCTACTATATGACGGTTTTGTAAAAAGCTGTTTTTTCCACCGTAGTGGTATTTTTGCAGAAAGCAAATCCATGGCCCCCTGGCTGACCGGCGGCACGAAAAAGGAGTTTCCTCGCTCCAGGAGCCTTTTGGAGCCTCAATTTACGCTCGGAAACCCGCTTTTCCGTGCCGCCGTCAGGGCAACAAAGTGCAATTTCGTCAAGGTACAAAAACAACATGAATGATAAAAACTCTTCGATTCCCGCAGTTCTCTCCATAGCCGGATCTGATCCGTCAGGCGGGGCCGGCATTCAGGCGGATCTGAAAACTTTTATGGGCACAGGAGTCTATGGGGCAGCAGTTATAACCGCCTTAACAGCACAAAACACCCTTGAAGTAACCGGCACTTTTCCGGTTCCTGCAGAGTTTGTAAAAGAGCAGATTCAGGCCGTGATATCGGATATAAAAATTGATGTCATAAAGCTGGGCATGATCACAAGCAGGCAGATATGCGAGGCAGTGGCCCCGTTTCTGGAAGATGTCACAGTGGTATGCGATCCGGTAATGATATCAACAACAGGTTTTCAGTTAATTGACGAAGATACTGCAGATGCCCTGATAAACATTATACTGCCCCTTGTCGATTATATTACCCCCAACTATTTTGAGCTGGAAAAAATTTTTGGCCGCACACCTGAAAACATTGAAGCTGCGGGCATGGAACTGATGAAACGATTTGAAAATCTTTCGGCAATCGCGTTAAAGGGAGGGCATATTCATACAGATCAGTCAACTGTAACCGATATTCTGCTTTTCTGCCACAACAAAGAAATCAGAAAAGCGGCAGAAACCCGGCCCAGATATACCACCCCCAACACCCACGGCACGGGCTGTACATTTGCTTCAGCGTTTTCGGCATTTCTGGCCCGCGGCCATAACGGACCCGAAGCATTTTCCAGGGCTGTGTCCTACACAAATCATCTCATTGAAATATCTGCAGACACGAAGATTGGCGGCGGCAGGGGGCCGCTAATGCATCACTGTGGCCTGAACTAAACCCCATTGATTCCGGGCCAGTCTGATACGGGAGCCGTGGATTTGACAAGGTGCATGCCCGCCTCCTGGAATCGCGCAAAAATCCGGTCTGATTCTTCCGTGTAATCAACCACCCCGGGCACCACCACCGGGGAAGTGCAGTCTTCAAGGATATATACCTTTTCCACAAGCTTTCTGTCATAGGCCATCACGTCATCGAGCAGATCAGAAATGGTCCAGGCCACGCAATGGCTTTTGGCCTGGCCGGCAATTATCACGGCATCATTTTCCACCAGCTTTTGCAGAATTTTTTCATTTTTTTCCGCCAGCTGCCGCCCCCGGGGATCACGGGTTACTTCCGGGCCAAGCACGGAATAATGCTCTGTAAACGCATTTTCGCCTTTTATATGATAGTCCGGCTGGGTGCAGCGGGCCATGGAGTGGAAAAAAAGGGCTTCTTCCACGGCCGGGACCATGGCATGTCCGATTCCGCCTATCATGGCATGGTAGGGCCAGATTATGTAATCATATTTGCCGCCTGACTTTAACTGCCGGGTATAATGCTTCAGATACCGCTGGCCGTATTCCGGTGTTATTCCAAGGCGGTCGGCGATTTTTTCATTAAAGCGCCATCGGCCACTTTCAATATCGTCTTCTGTTACAATGGTCAAAGGTTCCGGATGCCGGCCCTTTTCATCCACCAGGAAAACACTGTGAAAAACCTGAATGGGATAATGGGTATCCATTGTAGGCACGGTTTCCGTAATAAGATGCAGGTGGCGGTAAACAAACCGGCACAACCTGACATTGTCATCCACAGCCCCGGTACCGGAGCGGCCGGCCACATAAAGCTCGTAATCAGGTATGCAAAACGTGTTTTGCACATCAACTAAAATAAGACAAATCCTGAACCTGTCCTGACCGGCACGCTTAATATTGTTTGTTTTTGCCCATTTTTCAGCTTCTTGGGCCAGCTGCGCATATTTTACCCGCCAAACGCTTCCTACAGCCTCGGGATCAAAATGCTCTGGAATCTCAAGTTCCCGGATAATCATCATTGACCTCCATGCTCTTTGCATCGTTGAAACCGGATATATTTTTTATAATATCGGGAATAACCCTGCATGTCAAAGCTGCAGTCAAATCAAAAGCAGTACCATCATGCTTGCCTTTTGCCGGATGCGGTGATACCCATTTCCTTTGGTTCTATCGGAATGGCATTGTGTTGCCCTGACGGCAACGCGGAAAAACGGGTTTTGGAGCAGAAAAATCATGAGACTCTTTGACAGCCACTGCCACATAAATGACCCCAGCTTTGAAAAGGATCTGCCCGAAACTGTTGAAAGGGCTAAAAAAGCAGGAGTTTTAAAGATGATGGTAGTTGGCATTACCATCAAAGAATCCCGGCGGGCAGTTGAAATTTCAGAAAAATTTCCCGGCTGCTGGGCATCTGTTGGAATCCATCCCCATGATGCTTCATCATGCAGTGACAAAGCATTGACAGAATTAAAACAAATCGCGAAAAATCCCGGGGTAAAGGCATGGGGCGAGACCGGTCTGGATTTCAACCGGATGTTTTCCCCGGCTGAAATCCAGGAAAAATGGTTTATCCGCCAGATAGAGGCGGCCGGAGAGCTCGGCCTTCCACTGATATTCCATGAACGCGACAGCCAGGGCCGGTTTGCAGAGCTGCTTGCCGACCATGGGACTGCCAATCTAAGGGGCGTGGTCCACTGTTTTTCAGGCACGCCCCATGAACTGGAAAAATACCTGGACATGGGCCTCTACATTG
>JAABTZ010000472.1 GCA_011389605.1 Desulfobacteraceae bacterium | reverse complement strand
TGCAGCGTACTTAGCCGTACGTGAAATTCTGAAAAATCGCGCGTAACGCAGATATTGGACTTTTTACGAAGCCGTCAGTATTGATGGAATCGTGGGCAGTAAGTAATACCGAATTTATCTTAGAAGATAGAAACCTATGATGTTGTCATAGGACTGGGCCATTGCGTAGGTTGCTCCCACTTCCATGCCCTTTATGTGCTGGACGATCACATCACGTTTTATAAGCGAGTTGTTTGCATCATCGAGATTAAATTCAACCGTAATTTTGTCGCCCACCTTGAAGCGGGGCTGGACGTTTACTCTCATGCGTATGCCGGTGCGCGAAATGTCGGTAACCAGCATGGAGCCCCAGTGCTGGCCGCTTCTTGATGGCCCGTGGGAGGGTGTGTAAAGGTATGTGCCCCTCAGCTGGGCGGTTTTGCGATACTGCTTTCTTCTTTCCAGAAAAACTGTAAAGGAGTTGCCGCATGGGCACCTGGCCTTGAGTTTTATCATGTTGTCGGCTTCGGTGTATTTGGAAACGTCTTTTATGAGGGTCTTCTGACACTTGGGGCAGGTGATGGCGGCAGTGTCGTCATCGGAGATAAAGGCCCTGACAATTATATCTGACGTGCCCGTTGATGTAACCATGGATTATTTCCCGAAACGGGTTTGTTTTTTCCAGACCCTCATGGTAGGCATTGACTTATAAATTTTCATATATTAAACATAGCTGTTTTGTCAAGTCAAATCAAAATCAATGGCGTTGAAAAACGTCCAATGTTTGCGCTGTGATGCAGTAGCAGCCAGGCCCGGAGGGATTAAAATGAAAAAGATTGAAGTGATAATAAAGCCGTTTAAGCTAGATGATGTAAAAGAGGCACTAACAGACATTGGTATCCAGGGCATGACCGTTTCAGAGGTCAAGGGCTACGGCCGCCAGAAAGGTCATAAGGAAGTCTACAGGGGTGCTGAATATGCAGTGGATTTTGTCCCCAAGCTAAAGCTTGAAATTGCCGTTGATGATGATTTGGCCCAAAAGGTTATGGAAACTGTGCAGCAAGCGGCCCATACCGGCAAGATAGGAGACGGCAAGATTTTTGTATACCCCATGGAGGAGGCTGTCAGAATCCGCACCGGAGAACGCGGAAGAAATGCTCTCTAATGGTACTGGCGCGGGCTGATTCCGTATTTGTTTACCTTGTAGGAGATTTTGCGCAAAGTGGTGCCCAGGGTCTGTGATGCCTGGCTCATGTTGCCCCGGGTATGTTTGAGGGCATCAATGATCATTTCCCTCTCCAGTTTCTCCACGGCATCCTCCATTGTCTGGGATGGCAGTGTTCCGGATTCCTTGCCTGTCTGCAGGGTTGGAGGCAGATGGTATCCGTGGATGACTTTTCCCTCGCATAACAGCACGGCGCGTTCAATACAGTTTTCCAGCTCCCGTACATTGCCCGGCCAGTGATAGGCCATGAGCATGTCAATGGCAGGGGTTGAAAACCGGACGATCTCCTTGGTGTTTGCCCGGGCGTATTTGTCTAAGAAAAAATCCGCCAAGGACAGGATATCGGTTTTTCTTTCACGCAATGGCGGCATGTAGATTGGAAACACATTGATCCGGTAATAGAGATCACTTCGGAAACTGCCTTCGGCCACGGCTTCTTCCAGGTTTTTATTGGTTGCGGCAATTATTCGCACATCCACCTTTATGGTCTTGTTGCCGCCCACCCGTTCTATCTCCCGCTCCTGGAGCACCCGGAGCAGCTTGGTCTGGACCTCTTCGGTGATTGACCCTATTTCATCCAGAAACAGGGTTCCCATATGTGCTATTTCAAATTTTCCGGCCTTTTGGTAAAGGGCTCCGGTAAACGCGCCTTTTTCATGCCCGAAAAGCTCGCTTTCAATCAGGTTGGCGGGCAGGGCCGCGCAGTTTACTTTCACAAAAGGGTTGCTTGCCCTGCTGCTGTTGTAGTGGATGGCATTTGCCACCAGCTCCTTTCCCGTGCCGGATTCCCCCCGGACTAACACCGTGGCGTTGCTTCTGGCAACCTGGGAGATCATCTGGTAGACTTCGCGCATTTTGTTGCTGTTGCCCACAATGCTTTTTATACGGTATTTTTTTTCCAGTTCCATTTGGAGGCGCTCGTTTTCGGCTTTAAGCTTCTCCTTTTCCCGGCGGATACGTTCCAGGTGAATGACCTGGGTGGCGATCATGGCCGCAACCACGGATAAAATCTTTTCACCTTTTTCAAGGGGATAGCCGGGATCATAGGGCAGGTCAACGCCAAGGGCTCCTATGACCTGCTGTTCTTTTTTTATGGGCACGCAGATAAAGGACAATTCCTGGCTGTTTTGTCCGCTTCGGGTCTGGGTGCGGTTTAAAAAATCAGGAGATTCACTGATTTTGGCAATGCAGATCGGCTGGCCCGATTCGATGACCTGGCCGGTCACGCCCTCGCCGAGCTTGTATATGCCTTTTTGCATGGCTGACCGGGATATGCCGTGGGCGACTTCGATGCTTATCTTATCGCTTAAGGGGTTTAAGATGGTAATCATGCCCCGGGACATGTCCATTTTGCCCGAAAGTATGTCTAACACCGTGTACAGTGCCTTTTTAAGGTCTGCATGCCGGTTTAATGCCTGGCTGATTTCGTAGAGAAGGGTTATTTCATGTAAGTTTTTCATGGCCACAATGTATGATTTTTTAATTTTTCCAAAACCTAAATTGAGCGATTTTCAAGTTTGCCGCAGACACAAGGAAGATGCAGACTGGCTATAGTCACCTATGCGAAACTGCATCTGAGGCAGTAGATGCGGTGAAATTGGAAATCCCGGATGGTTTTAGATTTTTAAAATATAAATTGATGTTA
>JAABTZ010000471.1 GCA_011389605.1 Desulfobacteraceae bacterium | reverse complement strand
TGCGAATTTTTGAAATTTTTTCGTCAAACGAGAGTTTTTGGGGCTTAACTGAAGCCGGGGCAGACAGAGAATATCCGCATTCCATGCAGAATTTGCTTTTACTCGGATTTCGGGTCAGGCAATTCGGGCAGGGCATCTCCAGGCGGGCTCCGCATTCATTGCAGAACTTTGTCTTATCGACGTTTTGAAAACCACAATCCAAACACTTCATACCAGAGCCCTCAGGAATTCAAAAACTTGATTCTCCTCAGGCTGTTGCCCGGATAAAATAGCCGAACTACCACATGAATAAGGCAGTCTGGCTATCTTTGTTCAAAATCCGCAATGAAAAGCGCTACTGAAAAGACCCGTGACTTTCCGTCCCAATCTTACGATTGGTTTGGCTTTATCATAATCTTTATTTTCGTCTGAAAAACCCGGATGTCAAATTTTTTTGGACAAATTTTAAAAATAATTTTTCGATCACGTAAAAATGCACCATGCTGCTATCGAACGGCAGGAGTCCGAATTATAAACCCCTGAGGAATGTCATCTCCAAGGCGAAGATTTAAGGTTGCCCAAGAATACCGATATCGCTGATAAATTATGTCGTCAGTTGGTTTATGTTCCGAGAAATTTATGCTTTTTCTGAAAACGTCATTGGGACGAATTGTCATTTTCTGCTGCATTATCCACCAGCTGGCAAACATCAGAGAGGCATCAATTTTATTCTGTCCGGTCAGATCCACCCGGCAGATCTCTACATCTGCCAATTCTTCCTTTCCTCTACCACGCGGGCCATTTTAGCCTGCAGCCAACCATCCAGATCCGGCTCCAAATAAAAAGCTGGATGCAAAAGATCCTGGTCCGGGCCCAAGACTCCCCGAGCTATGGCCTTCTCGGCCAGGGCGGTATGCGGATAAATACGAATCCCGGCGGTGACCTTCATGGATTCCAGTTCTAATTTCTCAGCAAACTCAATGCTTTCCTGCACCGTATCCCTGGTTTCGTCCGGTCCGCCCAGCAACAAGAAACCCATGCGCGATATGCCGTAAGCCCCTATCACCTGGGACGCCTGCTGAACGTCGTCGGGTGAGAACCTTTTGTTCATTGCTCTCAGGACCTCAGGGCTGCCGCTTTCAAATCCCAAGGACGTACCCACGCACCCGGCCCGGGACATTTTCTCCGCCAGCCGCGGATGGAGACGGGTTGGATAAATAATGCATTGCCAGGCAATATCAAGTTCCGCCCGAATCAAGGCATCGCAAAGTGCTTCCGCATACGAGGGGGGCAAATTGAAAGTGTTATCCACGAAGAAAAACTTTTTATATCCGGTTGCTGCATAGGCCCGGAGATTGTCCAGTGCTGTACAAACGGATTGGCAGCGAATAAAATCGCCCTCTATAAACGGAGTGGAGCAATAACTACAGTACAGGGGACATCCGCGCCTGGTCTGGAAGGGCACCCAAATCTCTTCCCGGGATACACCACCGGGAATATCCAGGTGTTTACCGGGTTGAGGCAAGGGATAGTTATCCAGGTTCCGGATGCGTTTTGGCTTAGGGTTCTCCCTTTCCCGGGGCAGCACGAGCCCAGGAATATCTGAGGGGTTCGGATCTTGATGAATTATGTCCAACAGTTGCGGGAATGCATGCTCTCCTTCCCCGGAAATACCAAAATCCGCCTGCAAATACTCCAGAACCGCCTCCGGGAATATGCTATAGCCCGGGCCGCCCAGGACTAAGGGTGCTTGGCTCAGGCGCCGGCATTCCTGCACTACCTGTTTAACCGGGGGAAGAAGAAAATGAGGGGACTCCTTGTTTTGATCGTCGATGTTGCGAACTGATATACCTATCACATCCGGCTTGAAGGAGAGCAGGACATCATCCAGGGAAAGATGTACGTGCTCGGGGCGCATCAAGTTTAGAATCTTTATCTCATGGCCTTTCTTCTCGGTTGCTGCCGCCACCCTGGCCATCCCTATGGGCAGCACCGGCATGTTGATCTGTTCTGTATTGGCTGAAATAAATACAACACGCATTAGAACCTTCCTTTCAGGAATTATTCCGGCATGAAGGGCTCTTTGTTAGTCCCTGAGTGCTTGATTGGTGATAAGCACAAGCGGGAAATTCTCAGCGTTATCTATAGTGACTGATAAATCTTTTGACACCTCGCGTTAGACAGGAATCGGACTGCAGCCCAGATCTTTGATAATGCTTGAATAATGCTCCACTTTGCCTGATGGCGTGCCAAAACCGTATTTCTCATAACACCTGTATTCACGTCTGCCGAAAACCCCGTTCTGCTTGAAAAACCTTTTAAAATCCAATCCGGCTTTAACTTTATAATGATAAACATGTATTTCCGCAAAAAACAGGTTCAGATCTGCAAAAAATTTTTTGCCAGAAATTGTTCAGTACTCATTAGGTCTGAGCCATACGGCTATTGTCAGGCAATATTGCAAATTGGGCGGGGTTGCGGAATGGCGGAATCAAGGTGCAGCTTTTACAAAGATCCACACTTGTATGGGGGCTGGCAAGAACTGAACCGCTTCGCGGAAATCGGCTTCCCCTGTCGCTCTGCTTATTCAACCTCAAAATTTCCTTCCTCACTTAAAGTCGATTGATTACAATACTTCCACAATAGGCCGATGGGCTTTTCTTATAATCTTTTTTCAAGGAGGTATAATCATGAGCACAGATTTGAAAACCCAATTTATCGATTACATGACAATCAACCGTTTCTCCGGGCATACCCAGAAAAATTATATTCTGGCGGTTAAAGGGTTGGCCCGATTTTATAGCCAGCCACCAGACGCTCTTTCGGGAGACCAGATTCAGAACTACCTGCTTTATCTGATACAAGAAAAA
>JAABTZ010000050.1 GCA_011389605.1 Desulfobacteraceae bacterium | reverse complement strand
CCACTTCCGAGCAAATGAAAATGTTTCTGACCCGGATCGGCTTTAACTCAAAGGCAGTAATCACCGGCGATATCACCCAAAGCGATCTGCCTAAAAACAGGGCCTCCGGGCTGGTGGAAGCCAAGAATCTGCTGACAGGCATTGACGGCATAGAATTTATATTTTTTTCCAAAAACGATGTGGTCCGTCATAAGCTGGTGCAGAAAATCATTGATGCCTATGAGCGCAATGACAAAAAAACCGCTGAATCTCAGCCGGAAAAATAGGCAGCCTTCCCAGGACACCCCATGAATATCTTTAACCGAATCGATATTTCCGTTAAAAAAGCAAACTCCACGGCCTGGATTGTCATTGGCATAATAGCTGCGGCAGCCCTTGTTTCCACCCTGATTTTTTATCCCAAGCTGATTGTGATAAAAACCCCCTACAATGCGGGCGACATTGCTGATGAGAACATCAAGGCTCCCAGGGACTTCTTTATTGAAGACTCCCGGGCCACGAGCAGAAAACAGCAGGACATCCGCGACGGGGTGGTTACGGTATACGACTATGATCTCTCACTTGTCGAGAACCTGAAAGACCGGGTCAATCATGCATTTGCAATTTCCAGGGCTGTTTTTCAGCAAGATTTTGGCCGGGATGAATCCGAAGACCAGGTTTCAGAGGCAATGCAAAACACCCGTGACCTGAATCTAAGGGAACGGGTATGGGCGAAGAAAAGTGAATTTGAAAAAACCATGGGAATTACCATAAGCAATGGTGCCTACAGCATCCTGGTAAACGAAAAGTTCTCATCCCGCATTGCAGAAATGATCAGCCGCCTCCTTTCTGAAATTCTGACAAACGGAGTGGTTTCAAACAAAGAACTGCTGCTGCGGGAAAACGACCGGGGCATAGTCTTAAAAACCGTTGGAGCAGGAAAAGAGCAGCACGTATTAAACCTCCGGCAGTTCTACGGCCTGGACCAGGCCAAGACCATGGTGCGCATCATCGGTGATCCCATTTTAAAGGGCATGGACTACAACCTTGTAAACCTGATTGTGGATTTTACCCAGCGCCTGTTACAGCCCAATATCACCCTTAACAAAAGTGAAACCGAAAACCGGCGCACTTCCGCGGAATCCACCATCAAGCCCATCATGTACCAGATCAAAAAAGGCGAGATGATTCTACGCGAAGGAGAGCGGATCTCAGAGCTTGACATGCTCAAACTCGAAGCCCTTTCAAACGAAACAGGCAAAAAGTATATTCTGGGAAAAGGAATCGGAACAGGGCTTATCATTTTTGTGCTCCTTATGGTCACATACATGATTCATCTTCGACATCGACCTGAAATAGCCCATAATCCTGCCGGCCGCCTGTTATTTCTGGCTGCGGTGATGGTAAGCACGTTTCTGATCTCTCAGATTTCAGTTTCGCTTGCCATGTCCCTGACCGAGGAAATTCCGTTTGCCTTAAATGCCACAAGCATTTTCTACGGCATTCCCCTGGCGGCAGGTGCCATGATAATATGCCAGTTCATGGGTTTTTCAGTGGCCTTTCCCTTTGCAGTTATAACAGCCCTGCTCACCGGCCTGTTATTTGACAACGCCTATCTATTCAGCCTTTATTTTCTTATCAACAGCGTTTTGGGTGCATACTGGGCCCGCCACTGCCGGCATCGCAAGGATCTTATCAATGCGGGGGCCAAGCTCGGGGCATTTAACATCCTGCTTGTTATAATCATGAATATCTACACCGTGCAGCTTGGAATTCCTGAAATTTTCTGGGACTGGGGCTTTGCTTTTATCGGCGGGATCAGTGCAGCCATTGTCACAATCGGCGTGGCCCCCCTGGTTGAAATGGGATTTGGTTTTACCACTGACAGCACCCTGCTGGAGCTCTCCAACCTGGACCAGCCGCTGATGCGGCGCCTGATGCTTGAAGCTCCGGGCACCTATCACCACAGCGTAATCGTGGGGTCAATGGTGGAGGCCGCAGCCTCAGAAATCGGGGCAAATCCATTGCTTGCAAAAGTTTGCGGATATTATCACGATATCGGCAAACTCAAAAACCCCCTGCACTTCATAGAAAACCAGAATGAGGGCAAAAACATCCACAACAAGCTGGCACCTTCAATGTCGTGTCTGATTTTAACCTCCCATGTTAAAAACGGCGTTGAAATGGCCCGGGCAAACAAGCTGGGGCAGGAAATCATAGACGCCATAAAGCAGCATCACGGCACCAGCCTGATCAGCTATTTCTACGAAAAAGCCAAAAAACAGAAAAAAGATCAGCCGGTAAATATTGACAATTTCCGATATCCCGGACCAAAGCCCCAGACCAAGGAGACCGCACTGGTCATGCTAGCCGATCAGGTTGAAGCAGCAGCACGCACCGTGGAATATCCAACAGCATCCAGGATTCAGGGACTGGTCCAGCAGCTGATTAACAAAACATTTTCCGACAATCAGCTCGACGAGTGCCCCCTGACACTAAAAGACCTTAACCAGATCGCCAAAAGCTTCATGAAAATCCTCAATGGTATCTATCATCACAGGATAGAATACCCGGATAAAACCACCCCGGTTGCGGCAAAGGAAAAAAATGCCAGTTCTGATTACAAACAACCAGAATCTTTACAAAATATCAACGGATCAAATGCAGACAACGGCCCAAGCACTCTTAAACGCCTTGGACAAAGCTGATGCCGAACTGTCCCTGCTGATTGTCGATGACACCCGGATTGCGGAAATCAACCAGAAGCACCTGGGCCGAACAGGGCCCACAAACGTAATAGCCTTTCCCATGGGAAACCAGGACTTTCCGGAAATCCAGCCGGAACTGCTCGGCGACGTGGTTATATCCATGCAAACCGCCCACCGCGAGGCCTCGGAGGCAGAATACTCCATGGAAGAGCGGTTTACCGAACTTATGATTCATGGTATTTTACATCTTCTGGGATATGATCATGAGACCAACCAGGAAGATGCAAGACAGATGGCGGAAAAAAGCCGGGACCTTATGGAGCATCTTCAATCAAGCTTGGAATTTCTTTTAAAAATCTGAAACGCTCTGTTTAGGCAAAAGAAAGGAAAAATTATGGCCGGACTGGCAGTCAATGTGGATCACATAGCCACCCTTCGCCAGGTGCGGGGCGGGGCAGCCGCCTACCCTGACCCTGTGCACGCGGCCGTGCTTGCAGAACTGGGAGGAGCAGACGGCATTGTGGTGCATTTACGGGAAGACCGCCGCCACATTCAGGACCGGGACCTGTTTCTCTTGAAAAAAACCGTTCTCTCCAAGCTGATTCTGGAAATGGCCGCCACTGATGAAATGCTGGCAGTAGCTGCTGACACCCGCCCGGATCTGGTAACCCTGGTGCCTGAGAAAAGAACTGAGCTTACCACTGAAGGGGGCCTGGATGTTATCTCAACAGCAGATGCCACCCAACAGGCCATCGATGTACTGCACCGGGCGGAAATTCCGGTGAGTCTTTTTATAGATGCAGACACGAGGCAAATCAAAACCGCAGCAGAGATAGGCGCTGACATGGTGGAAATCCACACCGGCGCTTTTTGCGAGGCAGCTGCTCTGGCGGATAAAAAGCGTTTGTTTTCAAGCATCGTCGATGCAGCCAGGCTCGCCCGTGAACTGGATCTCGGGGTAAACGCCGGCCACGGCCTCTGTTATAACACCATTGGCTGGTTTGCCGGCACACAAACCATTGACGAATTCAGCATCGGCCACAGCATCGTGGCAAGAGCCGCCATGGTGGGTATGGAAAAGGCTGTGCGCGAAATGCGCCAACTTATCAAGGAGCTATGATGTACATACTGACAGCCGATGAAATGCGGGAAATGGACCGCCAAACCATCGAGACCTTTGGCCTGCCCGGGCGGGTGCTAATGGAAAACGCCGGCCGCGGAGCCGTCAGAGCAATTTTTCAGACCTGGCCGGATATATACACCCGCTCGGTTGCCGTGATTGCCGGCAAAGGCAACAACGGCGGAGACGGATTTGTAATCGCACGATACCTGGCCCAGCACGGTGTGGATGTAAGCGTTTACCTGCTCTCAAGCCGTGACAGGCTCAAAGGCGATGCTGCAGCCAACTTCAAACACCTGGAAACTTTGGGCATAACGGTTACGGAAATGGCCGATGCGCTGACCTTCAGCCGCTACAAGGAACAAATCGCCGGCTGCGGCCTTCTGGTGGACGCCATTTTGGGCACGGGCCTTGATTCAGAGGTCAGGGGTTATTTCAGAAATATCATTGATTTTATAAATCATGTTCAATCATCTGTATTTTCGGTAGACATTCCCTCAGGCCTTCATTCCGAAACGGCTATCCCCTGCGGCATCTGCATAAAAGCAGATGCCACGGCCACTTTTGCCTTTGCCAAGATTGGCCACATGCTGCTGCCCGGAGCAGATTACACAGGAAAGCTCTTTATCATTGATATCGGCATTCCTCCCCATATTGTCCGCTCTGCCCGGCCGAGTCATCAACTGCTTACTGCCGCATGGATCCTGTCCCTTATGCCGGCACGCTCTTCCCGGTCCCATAAAGGTCAAACCGGCCATGTTCTTGTGGCTGCCGGAAGCACCGGCAAAACCGGTGCCGCGATAATGACCGCAGCAGCTGCCATGCGCGCCGGGGCCGGCCTGGTGACTCTGGCAATACCTGAGAGCATCAATGACGTGGTTGAAACCCGTGCCCTTGAAGTCATGACCCGGCCCATGGCCGAATCGGAAAAAGGGATTCTCGGAAAAAACAACACGGAAGACATTATTTCCCTGCTGTCAGACAAAGCTTGCCTGGCTCTCGGGCCGGGGCTGGGAACTGCTGACACAACCCGGATACTGGTCTCTGATCTGATCCAGAACAGTCCGGTTCCGGTGGTGCTGGATGCAGACGGGTTAAATAACCTGGCCTCAAATACCGGGATGCTTCAAAAAAGACGATCTGAAATCATTTTGACCCCGCATCCCGGCGAGATGTCCAGACTGACCGGAATTTCCACGGCTGAAATTCAGGCGGACCGGGTGGCTGCAGCCCGGAACTTTGCCCGAACCCACAAGGTTCACCTTGTGCTAAAGGGTGCCCGCACCGTTATTGCCCATCCGGACGGCCAGGTCCATGTCAATCCCACGGGCAACTCCGGAATGGCCTCCGGGGGCATGGGCGATGTGCTGACCGGCATGATCGCCGGTTTTCTGGCCCAGGGGATTTTGCCCGAAAATGCCTGCCACCTGGGAGTCTACCTGCACGGAGCAGCCGCGGACATGCTTGCCCAAAGCCGGGGGCCTTTTGGCTACCTGGCCGGGGAAGTCATGGATCATCTGCCCGATACCATCAATGCCCTTATTTCCGGCACATTTACG
Source organism: Desulfobacteraceae bacterium (assembly GCA_011389605.1). GTDB lineage: Bacteria > Desulfobacterota > Desulfobacteria > Desulfobacterales > Desulfosalsimonadaceae > Desulfosalsimonas. The sequence goes on along the minus strand of JAABTZ010000050.1, from coordinate 5,753 downwards.
GACACTTCCCATGACTGCCGACCCATGCTCTGACCTGCCGCCTGATTTCCCCAAACCCCTTGCGATCCTTGAAGTCATCACCCGGGATCAGGAGCAGACCCGTGAGCTTGGCCGCTGCATTGGCCAATGCATCTCAGATGAAAACATAGGGGGTAAAAATCCTGGCATCCGGTTTGTCATTGGATTAACCGGGGACCTTGGAGCGGGCAAGACAGTATTTGTCCAGGGCCTTTCCAGGGGGCTTGGCGTGGACGGGACCACGGCCATAACAAGTCCCACCTACACTCTTATAAATGAATACTTGGGGAATTTGAGGCTTTTTCACGTGGATCTCTACCGCATTGATGATCCGGAAGAACTTGCGTATGTGGGTTTTGACGACATTGTCGGCGGACGCGGGGTGGTGGCTGTGGAATGGGCCGAACGGCTGGACTTTGAAGACCTGAATCCGGATGTTTTTATCCTGATCCAAACCCTTGATGACATCTCACGCCGGTTCTGCCTTATTTTTTATGGACCACACCGCGCAAATCTGGTAGAAGCCTTAAAAAAAACAAGACCGTCAAATCTTTACTAGGATAACTCAGGCATGGCACTTATTGTTCAAAAATACGGGGGAACCTCGGTGGGGGATCTGGACCGGATCGCCAACGTGGCGCGCCGCGTGGCCAAAACCCGGGATGAAGGAAACGAAGTGGTGGTCATTTTATCTGCCATGAGCGGGGTGACCGACCAGCTTATTTCAATGGCAGGAAATATCTGCAAAACCCCGGACATCCGGGAGATGGATGTGCTTCTGGCAACCGGGGAGCAGACCACGGTATCGCTTATGGCAATGACACTGCAGGCCATGGGATACAAGGCCCGGTCCATGCTGGGCCACCAGGCTGAAATTTTAACAGACAGCCGCTATAACCGCGCCAGGATCCTGGATATCGGCGCCAGGCGCATCAGGCAACTGCTGGCCGACGGCCATATTGTTGTGGTGGCAGGATTTCAGGGGGTGGACGCTAACGGAGATATCACCACCCTTGGCCGGGGCGGGTCGGATACCTCCGCCGTTGCCGTGGCCGCAGCCATGAAAGCCGACCAGTGCGAGATCTACACGGATGTTGACGGCATCTACACCGCTGATCCCAACATCTGCTCCAAGGCGCGGAAGCTTACGCGCATTGCCTATGACGAAATCATGGAAATGGCAAGCCTGGGGGCCAAGGTCCTTCAGATTCGTTCCGTGGAATTTGCAAAAAAATACAACGTGCCTTTGCACGTCAGGTCATCGTTTAACCAGGAGGATGGAACCATGGTGGTTCATGAAGATGCCGATATGGAAAAAGTGGTGGTATCCGGGGTTGCTCACAATAAAAATGAAGCGCGCATTACTCTTCGCAAGGTGCCCGACAGGCCGGGCATTGCATCCAGAATCCTCAAACCGGTTGCCGACGCCGGCATCAGCGTGGACATGATCATCCAAAATACCCGGCTTAGCAACATGACAGACCTGACCTTTACGGTTCCCAAGTCCGATTTTGAGGCCGCCATGGAGATTGAAAAAAAGGTTGCCTTGGAAATCGGGGCCGCAGAAGTGCTCGGAGACGAAAGTATCGCCAAGGTTTCGGTCATAGGGGTTGGCATGCGCAGCCATTCCGGTGTTGCCTCAAAAATGTTTGCCACCCTTGCAGAAGAAAACATAAATATCATGATGATCTCCACTTCCGAAATCAGGATTTCCTGCATTATCGAGGAAAAATATACGGAACTGGCCGTGCGATCCCTTCACACGGCTTTTGACCTTGACAGTGAATAAAAATACATTGGTCATAGAGATCGTATCATGAAACACTTTGCCCCGGACCAGCTCATAGTAGTGCTTCTTGTGGCCGCGGTGATCCTGGGGCTTATTTTAAAACGCCTGTTTTTCGGTCTTTAGTCCCGGGCTAACCGGCCAGGGCACGGCCTATTTCCAAAGCAATCTTTTCCGCGGCCGCTGCCGGGTCATCAGAATCCCGGATGGGGCGGCCTATCACAAGATAGTCTGCCCCGTTTTGAACGGCAGCCGCAGGTGTGACAACCCGCTTTTGATCGTCTTCCAAACCCGACCAGGCCGGCCGTATGCCGGGCACCATGGTTACAAAACTTTTTCCAAACCTTGCCTTGACGGCCCCGGCCTCAAGGCCCGAGCAGACAACTCCGGCGCAGCCGGCGTCATAGGCCATTTGCGTCCGCTTCATGACCAGTGCCGAAGGGTCTTGAGCAAAAACCGGATCAAATCCTGCCAGACCCAAATCGCGGCCTGAAACACTTGTCAGCACGGTGACTCCCAGCACACCGATTTTTCCCCCGCTGCCGCTGACGGCTTGCTCCAGCATGGCAGGTGATACTGAGCAATGCACCGTGGCAAAAACCACCCCGTCCCACCTGGCTGCGCTCTGCATGGCCCGGCCCACGGTGGCCGGGATGTCGTGGAGCTTTAAATCAAGAAAAATTTTTGCATTGCCTGTTTTCCGGATGGTTTCCAGGATGGCAGGCCCGGCTGCAATAAAAAGCTCCAGGCCCACCTTAAACATTCCCACCTTTCCCGAAAGCCGGCGCACGTAATCCATTGCTTTGTCCACGGTGGGAAGATCCAGGGGAAAGACGATGTAATCAGAAGGTACTTTTTCTTTTTTCATGGCCGTTTCTCATGGTTGTATACCGGAAGCCGATCTTCAGGAATGGTTTTGAGCCGGGGGTGGGCCTTGTCTTTTTCCGAAACAACCGGGGCTGAAACCGGCCACTGGATTCCCACTTCCGGGTCATCCCATAAAAGGCCCATGTCATCTGCCGGGTCATAGAGACTGGAGCACTTATATATCACATCAGCAAAGGGGCTTAGAACGCAGAACCCATGGGCAAAACCTTCGGGGATAAACATCTGGCGGCGGTTTTCATCAGAAAGTCCTGCCCCGGTCCACTTTCCGAAAGTCGGCGAGCCCTGCCGCAGGTCCACTGCCACGTCAAAAATCTCCCCCGAGACCACGTAAACAAGTTTTGCCTGGGGGCTTTTCAACTGGTAATGCAGCCCCCGCAGCACCCCCTGGCTGGAACGGGAGTGATTGTCCTGGACAAAAGCAGCTTCTATGCCGCCTCTGACATATTTTTGCCTGTGATATGTCTCCAGAAAAAATCCGCGCTCATCGGAAAAGACCCGGGGCTCTGCAATAACTACTCCGGGCAGCCCGCTATTTATAAATGTCACAGACATTGATCTTCTCCTTTGCATTGGCAATCTCAATGAGGTACCTGCCATACTCGTTTTTTTCCATTGGCCGGGCCAAATCCACCAGCGCCTGCCTGCCGATATATCCCAGACGGTAGGCAACTTCCTCGATACAGGCAATTTTTAAACCCTGCCGGTCCTGCACGGCTTTTACAAAATCGGTGGCCTGCTTTAAAGACTCGTGGGTTCCGGTATCAAGCCAGGCCACCCCCCGGCCCATAAGTTCCACATTAAGCCGGCCCTGTGTTAAGTAAGCCAGGTTTACATCGGTGATCTCAAGTTCACCACGTTCTGATGGTATAAGGTTCTCAGCAATATTTACCACGTGGTTGTCAAAAAAATAAATCCCGGGCACAGCATAGCTGGAACGGGGGCACTCTGGCTTTTCCTCGATGCCCACAACTTTTCCGGCAGGATCGAATTCCACCACCCCGTATCTTTGCGGATCACGAACATAATAGCCGAACACGATGCCCCCGGTTTCCAGGGCAGCACAGCGCCTGAGAGTATCTGGCAGGCCCTGGCCGAAAAAGATGTTGTCTCCCAGGACCAGGCACACTGAATCTGAGCCGATAAAGGATTTTCCTATTATAAAGGCCTGGGCCAGACCCTCGGGTTTGGGCTGCTCGGCATAGGAGAGCTTTAACCCGTAACGGCTGCCGTCTCCGAAAAGCTGCTCGAAACGCGGCAGGTCTTCGGGGGTGGAGATTATAAGAATTTCCCGGATGCCGGCCATCATAAGCACGGACATGGGATAATAAATCATGGGTTTGTCATAAACGGGCATAAGCTGCTTGCTGACCACCCAGGTTAACGGATAGAGCCGGGTGCCGGAGCCTCCGGCCAGAATAATGCCTTTCATTAAAATCCTTTCCATTCTTCATGCAGTCCTGCTGACTGCCGCAGTGAGATCAAACATGTTCAAACCGATGCAAAACCCGCCCTGGCTTCCTTTAAAAGCTGCTTTTTGTGGCGTGCTGCAAATTGGGCCACATCCGTTTCCCAGTTTTCCATAACATCAATGCCCTCCTGTCTGAGCCTTTCATTGTCCAGAATGGAGTTGGCCGGCCTGAGCGCCGGTGTGGGATACTCTTCTGTGGTGCAGGGCACAAGATTAAAATCAACCTCCATCTGTGTTAAAAAAAACCGGGCCAGATCATACCATGTGCCCCAGCCTTGTGATGTTGCATGCAAAATCCCGGTACAACCCTTGTCCAGAATTTTTTGAATCTGGCAGGCCAAACGATAAGACCAGGTGGCTGAACCAAACTGATCATTTACCACCCGCAGAGTTTTGCCTGGATCACCCACGGCCAGGCGCAGCATTGTCTTTAAAAAATTTCCCCCGCAAGCCCCGTATAACCATGCAGTGCGAACTATTGCATATTTTTGGGCATTGTCTGCCACGGCCCTTTCCCCGGCCAGTTTGGATCTGCCGTATTCAGATACGGGCGAAGGCTCATGGGTTTCCCTGTAAGATTCAGGCACGGGCCTGCGGCCGTCAAACACATAATCAGTTGACACATGTACCAGAAACGCATGGTGCCGTGCAGCGGCCCGGGCCAGATAAGCCGGAGCGCGTGCGTTTACGGCCCAGCACATACCTGTTTCGGTTTCACAGGCATCCACCCGGGTAAATGCAGCACAATTTATCACTGCATCCGGCCTGAAATCGTCAAATACGCAATTCACACCTGCCTGGTCTGTTATGTCGGTTTCCGGCAGATCTGCCGCCATCACCCTGTGATCAGGGCTAAAGATCAGGCTGCAGTCGTTTCCCAGCTGCCCCCGGGCTCCGAGAATCAAAATTTTCATATTTTACCTGTTTGCAGTCAGGGCTTGTTATTTCTTTTCTGTTTATAAACCGATGGTCCAGTAAATTGCCCTTGAAATATCAATTAATACCAAAAATATCAAATCATAGATTGCCGGTTTTCTCATAAGGATTATCTTATAATATCATGAGAAGGAATTTACCGGGGGGCAAAGGAGGGCCCGATATTGAAATCAAAACTGAAAATAACGGCCGGCCTGATTATAATGGCAGTGATTATGATTTCCGGCTTCCAGACATTGAATCGCAAGGAATCTTTTGCCATGAACACCAAAAATGAACCCCAGGCAACCCAAACCGCCACTTTTGCAGGCGGCTGTTTCTGGTGCATGATAGCACCCTTTGAGCAAATCCGGGGGGTGAATTCCGTGGTTTCCGGATATGCGGGCGGCACCAGGGATAATCCCACCTACGAGGAAGTGGCCTCAGGAAAGACCGGATATGTAGAGGCTGTGCAGATCACCTATGATCCTCAAACAGCAGACTATGGGCAGCTGCTTGATATGTTCTGGCGCCAGATAGACCCAACAGATGAGGGTGGATCGTTTGCAGACCGGGGGCCCCAGTATGCTTCGGTAATTTTTTACCATTCAGATGACCAAAAGGATCTGGCAGAAAAATCCAGGGCAGACCTTGACTCATCCGGCCGGTTTAAAGCAC
>JAABTZ010000470.1 GCA_011389605.1 Desulfobacteraceae bacterium | reverse complement strand
GATCTTGGGCCGGGCCATCATGGCCCGGCCCAGCACCAGCATCTGCTGCTGACCTCCGGAGAGAAGGCCTGCCTTTTGGGCCAGGCGTTCTTTTAAGATGGGGAAATAGCCATAGACAATTTCCAGATCCCGGGAAATCCCTTTTCTGTCTTTCCGGCTGTAAGCCCCCATCATAAGATTGTCATGAACCGACAGCAGCGGAAACACTTCACGACCTTCAGGCACATGAGCAATACCCTGGCGTGCGGTCTTGTCCGGGTCTTGTTTCTGGATTTCTTTGCCGTGAAAGATCACTTTGCCCTTCCGGGGATCCATTGCCCCGGAAATTGTTTTGAGAATCGTGGTTTTGCCCGCTCCGTTTGCACCAAGAATGGTGACGATTTTACCGGCGTGCACCTCCAGGCTGATCCCCTTTATCGCCAGGATGGTACCGTAATAGGTCTCTATATTCTTCATGCTTAAAATCACATCAGACATTTTTGCCTTTATCCTCTCCCAGATACGCCTTGATCACTTCCGGGTTCTGCTGTACTTCCCCGGGGGTTCCCTCGGCCAGAAACTGACCGTAATTTATGGCCAGCACCCGATCCGAGACAGTGGCCACCAGGCTCATGTTATGCTCCACCATTATGACAGTTATGCCCAGCAATTTTTTTATATCTTCAATCCAGAAAGACATATCCTCGGTTTCATCAACATTGAGACCGGATGCGGGTTCGTCGAGCAGCAGCATTTTGGGCTCGGTGCAAAGCGCCCGGCCCAGCTCCACGATTTTGCGAACGCCGTAAGGCAGGTTGGCAATCTTTTGATCCCGGTAGTGCTGCAGACTCAAAAAATCGATTACATCCTCGGCCTTGCGCCGATGATGCAACTCCTTTAAGCGTGTGGAAGGCAAAAAAAGCATTTCAGACAGCAGGTTGGATTTGCGGTGAATATGCCGGCCCACCAGCAGATTTTGCAATACGGTTGCATGATCAAACAGTTCGATGTTTTGAAACGTTCGGGCAATGCCTTTTTTGGCAACCTGGTGGGTTGGTATATGCGTGATATCCTGGTCTTCAAACTCGATACGACCTTCACTCAGGTTGTATATACGGCTGATTATATTAAATATTGTTGTTTTGCCGGCACCATTGGGCCCCACGATCGTATAGATCTCGCCCTGGTTGACTTCAAAACTGATCTCATCCACAGCCCGGATACCGCCGAATTCGATGGAGATATTTTTTACACTGAAAAAACTCATCGGACACGCTCTGTTTTCACGTAAGATTTCTGTTTTTTAAAAGTGGCCCTGCGATAGAGAGGAAACATTTGAAAGTAGAGCTTAATTTTCATCCAGCGCCCGTAAAGCCCCATGGGCTCAAAGATGATAAACAAAAGAAGAATCAGGCCGAAAAGACCCGGTTCCATTCCCGGAAACTCCCCGATTGCAGGCGGCAGATAGTCCTTTGCTATTGCTATTGCCTGGGGCAGCAGGCCGACGAAAATTGCCCCGAAGACAGCGCCGTGAATGGTGCCGAGCCCGCCGATGACAACCATCATAAGCAGCTGGATAGACAACAGGAAGTTAAAGACATCCGGTGTCATATACATCATTTTGTGGGCGAAAAGCGCCCCTGCCAATCCGGTGATTCCGCCGCTGATCGCAAATGCCAGAACCTTAAACCAGGCCAGGTTTATACCCATGCTTTCAGCAGATATCTCCGAGTCCCGGATGGCGATAAAGGCCCGCCCTGAAGGCGACCGGAGTATGTTTAGTGTGACAAAAAGAATCACCAGAAAAACAGCCAGACAAAGAAAATAAAAAGAAAGCTGGGAGTCCAGGTAAACACCGCCTGCTGCCGGGGGGCCCACAGCAATCCCGCCCACTCCGCCGGTTACCGATTTCCAGTGGGCGATGATCTCTTCCACGATAATGGCAAAGGCCAGGGTTGCAATTGCAAAATAGATGCCCGTCATTCTTTTCAAGGGCATGGCGACCATGGCACCCACGGCGGCCGCCAGCATTCCGGCCAAACTTATGGATATAAAAAACGGGACGCCGGCTGCATTAAGCGTTGCGTTGGCATAGGCGCCGATGGCCATAAACGCGGCGTGCCCCAGGCTGACCAGGCCTGTAAAGCCGACCATGATCATAAGCCCTAACCCTGCAATGGCGTAAATAAAGATCATCGCCATTTCACCGATATAGAAATCTCCCAGAATAAACGGTGCCAAAAAAACTCCCAGCAGCAGCAAGCCATACCAAAACACGTATCCGCTGTGCTTAAATACGTTAATATCCTGGTTATAAGATGTTTTAAATTCAATGCGCATGATTCTGTCCCCTGGTTTTCGCGGCGATAACGCCTTATACTTTTTTCTGCTGGACCTGGGAGAAAAGTCCCTGAGGACGGACTGTCAGTACCAGGAACATAATCAGGTATGCTGTGATTTTCTCAAAACCGGTGGGCAGATAGACGCCGGCCATCTGTTCGGCGACCCCTATGATCAATCCGCCCAGCACTGCTCCGGGCAGGCTTCCGAATCCCCCGATCACGGCGGCCGCAAATGCCTTGATGCCTATAAAGCCCATCTCGGGGCTCACCAGCGAGATCGGCCCCATAAGCGTTCCGGCCACTGCGGCCACAAGCGCGCTTATCGCCCATATCATTGAGAAAATGCGTTTGACGGGAATTCCCATATAGTAAGCAGCCAGCTGATTCTGGGATGCGGCCTGCATGGCAATGCCCAGGTTGGAATAACGGAAAAAAACATACAGAAGCAGAGATAACAACAATGTGCCGCCGATTACATAAAGGTACTCCTGGCCGATCATCATTCCATAGAAATTGGCCATTTTGCCGCCA
>JAABTZ010000469.1 GCA_011389605.1 Desulfobacteraceae bacterium | reverse complement strand
CCGTCCGAACAGGCTGTTTACCGCGGCAAACCACGCCTGGTGGGATGCCGTGTGGGTAAACTGGTAGGGGCCGGCCGCGTCGCCGCAGGCGTGGATATTCGGAAAACGGGTTTCCAGGTATTCATTAACCGCAACCGTGCCGTTCGGGTTTCGTCCAATGCCCAACTCGGATAGCCCCAGCCCATCCGTGTGCCCTTTGCGTCCCAGGGCCACGAGCACCGTATCGCAGGAAATCCGGACCTGCCCGTTCTTGTTCTCAATTACCGCAACAACGCCGCTGTCGTCCTTTTCAAAGGCGGTTGCCCGGTATCCGAGCCGCAGGTCAACACCGTCGGTGATCATGGCTTGCGCCAGCAGTTGCGAGGCTTCTTTGTCCTCGCGGGCCAGCAGTCTGTCCGCCATTTCCACCTGGGTGACCCGGCTGCCGAGTTTCGCAAAGCTTTGCGCCAATTCACAGCCGATGGGGCCGCCGCCGAGCACCAACAGCCGGTCGGGGAGCTCGGTTAGGTTCCACAAGGTATCGGAGGTGAGGTATGCCACCTGGTCAAGGCCCGGTATGGGAGGGGCCATGGGTTCGCCGCCGGTGGCGATGACGATGTTCTGGGCGGTCAATCGCGTTGTTTCCTGCGCGTCCCGGATCTCCACTTCCCAGGGGGATACCAGCCGGGCATTCCCTTTGCGCACATCCACGCCAAGCTCCTGGTACCGCTGCTCCGAATCATGGGGCTCGATCTTTTCTATTACGCGGTGAACGCGTTTCATTATCCGGGCAAAATCGACTTCCGCCGGCCCTGCATTGAGCCCGAAATCCGCAGCCCGTTGGATATCGCTGTTTACCCGGGCGCTCTTGATCAGCGCCTTGGACGGCACGCAGCCGGTATTGAGGCAGTCGCCGCCCATGGCCCCTTTTTCCACCAGCGTGACGCTGGCGTTCACCGCTGCGGCGATGTACGCCGTCACCAGCCCGGCAGAACCGGCCCCGATAACGATCAGGTTGCGGTCGAATTGTTTCGGTTTTTTCCAACCGCCATATACCCGCATGGCGTGGATCCGGTTCATGATCGCTCTGGCAATCCAGGGAAACAGCCCCAGAAGGACGAATGCGCCGATCAGGTTGAAGGACAGCAAATCACCGGTGGCGGTAATAGTCGCCAGTTGGGTTCCGGCATTGACGTACACGATGGTTCCGGCCAGCATTCCGAGTTGGCTGACCCAGTAGAAGGTCCAGGTGCGGATCGGCGTCAGGGCCATCACGAGGTTAATCAGGAAAAAGGGGAAAACAGGTACCAGCCGCAGCGTAAACAGATAAAAGGCGCCGTCCTTTCGAATCCCTTCATTGATAGCGTTGAGCCTTTCGGCAAACCGTTTCTGAATGGTGTCTTTGAGCAGGAAGCGGGCGACCATGAATGCCAGGGTGGCGCCGATAGTGGAGGCAAAAGAGACGACGATCACCCCGGTTATCAGGCCGAAAAAAGCCCCTCCTGCCAGGGTCATGACCGCGGCTCCCGGCAGGGACAGGGCCGTTACCAATACATAGATGAGAAAAAAAACCGCAAGGGTCAAAAACCGGTTTTCCGCATAAAAGGCGTGAAAGCGATCCAGGCTGCCCTGCAGATAATCAAGGGTTAAAAACCGATCCAGGTCGAGCAGAAAAAACAAACCCAGCAGGGCAACGACAACACCGGTCACAAGCACTTTTTTTTTATTCATCCATAATATCCCTTCGGGTTCTACAAAATCGCCTGAACGGGCAGTGGGAGTTTCTTTTTGCGCTTGATCACCTGGCAGGCCATGCAGTTTTCCCGTGACGGCTGAATGCTGCAGCCGCGGCACTGGCGGACAATTTCGATTGCCGCTTCAATCTCTGCATCCAGCTGCTGAAAGTCCTGAATTTTCTGCGCCACCAATTTTTTTTGTTCTTCAAGAATGTCCAGCACTTTTGAAGAGGCTTCTTCCCCTGATTTTCCGCTGCGCCTGGCCTGATATATCGATTTGATGTCTTTCAAGGACAGGCCGGCATTTTTTAATTTTTGAATGTAAAATACCGTTTCCGCAGTCTCAGGGGCAAACAAGAAGAATCCACCGGGGCTTCTGCAGATGGCCTCGATAAATCCCTCTTCCAAATAATACCGAACAGTTCGGACAGAAGCTCCCGATCTCGTGGCAACTTCGCCAATCTGAAGCAGGTTTTTGTGGGTTGATGTCATCATGTACAAAGTATAACCATACAGTTACGTAATTGTCAAATAAACGGGGAGAGCGTCATACTTTTCGGGGCCGTTTTTCCCATGGGTCTGTTTTCCTGCGCTATGTGTTTGTGCCGATCCTGAAAAAACAATTCGCATCACTTACCTGTCAACAATGTAGTGAACGCTCATACAATTATGCGTTTCCTATTTGCGAGAAAATGTGATATCCATCCATTATGCCACGAAAATACGAAATAGACGAACCAGTGGCGTTGCACCATATTATCTGCTGCGGAATCAAGTGGGGTCTGATGTTTACGGACGACACGGATCCACCGCAACCAGGGCAGCTCAGCGCGGTAGGATATCGCGGAAGAGTTAGGGCTTCGCCCTGAAATGAATAGAACGCATAATTTCATGGGCGTCCCTTATGCATATGAAACTGCCAGACAAAAACGCGCTGGTCAAATGGCTGGCCGATGTAAAAGATAAATACACCCCTGATGAACTCCCCCGTTTTTTCGTCGAAAACAAGGAGCGCCTTGAGGAATACGTCTCCCACATCGACGGCAACAAAATCCGCTACCGGATCATCGACTGGGTGTTTTCCCTCTTTTCGAGCCTTGCAGCGGCTGCCGACCGTATTTCCCTCCGGGTTCAGTCTTTTTT